>CAYLJC010000234.1:0-5283 GCA_964383345.1 uncultured Akkermansia sp.
CCGGCACAACACCCCGAACGCCTCCGCCCGCGCCTCCATCTCCGCCTCATCCAGCCGCCGCGCCTCCCACGCATCCAGCGCGAACGCCTCCGCCAGCGACATCCTCTCATCCGCCGACACCGGTGCCACCGACACCCTCGCCCCCTCCCGCTCCGAGTCCCCCATCTCCCGCTCGAACGCCATCAGCGCCCCCACCGCCGCATCATAGCGGCGCTCCGCCTCATCCAGCGACCGCTGCGTCCCCCGCGCCGCCCGCAGCAGCTCCGCCGTCCGCACCACCTCTCGTTCCAGCCGCAGCCGCTCCTTCGCGTCGATCAGCGCCGCCGGATGCGTCGCCGTCGCCGTCTCGCGACTCCCCGCGAACTCCAGATCCCCATGGATCTGCGTCGAAAACCGGTCATCCTCCATAGCGCCCCCCCTTCCTCACCCGTTCCCGGCGCAGCCTCGCCACCGCCGCCGCATGCCTCGCAAGCAGGCTGCGAGCCTCCTCCTCCGTCCGCGCGATCTGTGTATCCAGCAGCGCCTTCCACTTCCCCCGCCGGTCCAGCCGCCGCCAGTCCGGCGGCACATGATGCCCCTGCAGCGGGCTGCCCGCCGCGTAGAAAGTTTCCTTCTTATCACTCATACATTTCCTCCCGTTTTCTGGTAACAAAAAGTGGTAACAAACAGCTAGTTGCTACACCCCCTTTCTGGGGGTGTAGGGGTCGCAGGTTCAAATCCTGTCGTCCCGACCACCTCCCAGCCCTTGGAAAACAAAGGGCTGGGAGGTGGTTCGGTTTCCCGTCGCATCGACGGCGTCGCCGAAGAACCGATCCCGGTTTTCCCGATGCCCACCGCCGCGCACCGGAGGAGAAAGCCTCTCCCCAACCAAGCGCGCGACTCCCCTCCCGGCCTCGACAAGTCACTGCTCCCGTGAAGTCAGGACTTCTCTCTTTTTATGGTAATTATAAAATTAAGCTTGCGGGATGACTCGTCCTTGATTATAATTTCCATAACAACACAAACACCGGGATGCCTGAGAAACATCCCCGCCCATTTCGGTGGGAACCGTCTCCGCAGCCCGGCGGATGACAACCGAGAACCACAGAGTAATCGCATGAAGCGGATCACAGCCATGTTTGCCGCCGGCGCGCTGCTGACGCCTTGCGCCGACGCGAACCAGTTCGGAACGGGTTTCGCCGTGAGCCCCAAAGGATATTTGGTGACCTGTCATCACGTCGTCCGCGACGCGGAACACATCCTCGTACATCATGGCAATGGCTACATGGAGGCCACCATCGTCGCCCTCGACCCACGCAACGATCTCGCCATTCTCAAGGTGGATGACTGGCCGGGACGTTATCTCGGTCTCTCCGCCTCCAGCGAAATCTCCTACGCTTCCGAAGTGCTCGTGGCCGGTTTCCCCGATCCCACCGTGCTGGGGAGGAATCCCAAGGTCTCCACCGGCATCGTCAACGCACTCTCCGGGGTGCGGGACGATCCCCGCTTCATCCAGATCTCGGCACCGGTTCAGCCGGGAAACTCGGGCGGTCCGCTCCTCTCGTCCTCGGGACGCGTCGTGGGTGTTGTCGCCGCCGGACTCAACTCGATGGATCGCATGACCAAGGGCGGCTACCTCCCCCAAACCGTCAATTATGCGATCAAAGGCGATCTCGTGCTTTCCCTGCTCAAGCGGGCTTCCATCTCCGTGCCGAAATTCGGCAATCGCATCCCCGCAGGTCCCAAGCAAGTCGAGCGCGCCCTCACCGCGATCGCCCTCATCGAAGGACTCAAACGAGGAGAAAAAATGTATGGCACCCCGGTCACCCGGCTCCCGCAGACACGCTCCGCTCCGGTGCCTCCGCAGCCCACCCCCACGGTGCCCGCTCCGCGCCCGGCCCGCCCCGCGACCCTGACATCGTTCCACAGCGGCGACGGAGTCCGCCCTGGCCGGGAGGCTCCCTGGGTTTTCCCCGATTCCCACCTTCGCCCGCTCACCGTCGACGAGGTGCGGAAGCTGCCAAAAGAAGCGCTCTGGCGGGCCCGCAATGAAATCTACCTGCGGCGCGGATTCATTTTCGCCACGCCCGAGGGCCGCAGATTCGCCTCGGAGTTCGGTCCCCACTACCGCCCCCTGACCGCTTCCGCCGAGGCGATCAAACCACATCTCACGCCCGTCGAGATCGCGAATCTCCGTCTCATCTCGCATTTCGAGTAGGCGCGGCGAGCGGGTGCGGGCCAGCAGGAGAAGCGACGCTCCTTTGTTCGCGTTCCGCCCGACCCGCGAGTATATTCGGCGACCGTGTCCGAGGAAACTCCAGTCGAAACCCCCAAAAAGATCCGCCGCTCGCCGCGCGGCATCCTGCGTTGGCTGGCCCGTTTCGTGGGACTCTCCGCCGTCGTCGTCAGCGGCATTCTCATCGTTGTCGCGGTGCTCTCCTCGATCGCCTATCTCAATCGCGCCCGCATCGTCAACAAGACCCTCGCCCTGCTCGTCGAACCGTTTCACGTCCGTGTCGGGGAGATCGACTTTCACCGGTTCGGCGAGGTCAGGATCACCAATTTGCAGCTCACTCCCAAAAACGCGTCGTCCGAGAGTGTCCTCGCTTCCGTGCCCGAGGTCCGCATCACCTACCGCCTCGACGATCTGCGCCACTCCCACAAGTTGCGCGGCATCGATTTGCGGGGAGCCTCCGTCCACCTCGATGACAGCCTTGTTGCCGCTCTCGCCCGGCCCTCCCCCGGAGCCGGGGAAAATGCCCCCGCGACCCGCGCAACGGATGAAACGGAAGCGGCGGAAGAGGCCATCGAGTCCGGCCGCTTCGATCTCAACCGCCTCGCTTTTTTCACCGACACCTTCTCCATTCGCGACAGCCGCCTCACCCTCGATCTGGAGGGCTGGCCCCGACTCGAGGCCGCCTGGCATTTTCACACCGCCGGTCTCGATTTCGACGAGTCGGGCCTGAACCGCGAAGCGATCCACTTGCGTCTGGAGAACATCCGCGTCGGCTCGGAGGGGAAAAACGGTCGCATCGACCGTCTCACCGCCTCCGCGCGGGTTCGCTCCGATCTCTCCCACTTTCATTTCACCACCCTCCACCTCCTCCGCCCGCAGCTCCGCGTGACCCCCGATCTGCTTCCCCCTTCCGCGGAGAAACCGGCCGCACAAAACACACAAGAGGGTCGGGCCGCCGACCCGACCGGGTCGGGAGGAGAACCCGCCTCCGTTCTTCCCGGACTGGTCATCGAAGCGTTGCGGGTCGATGACGCCACCGTCGCCGCGACGGGTTTCGATGGCACGGATGGCGGCCCCGCTTTCCCCGATCTCTCCTTTTCCACCTCGTTTGCCTTTGACGACCTTTCGTTCCATCAAGGAGTTTGGCGGAGCGGCGCTCCTCTCTCCCTCGGAATCAGCGACCTCTCCCTCGGGAAAGGAAACGCGCAACTTCTCGCCGCCGAACGCCTCCATCTCGTCCTCGACGAGCTCGGGGATCTCGTCCACCGCCGCACCCTTTCCTCGCTCCATCTGCAGGGTCTCGATGTGTTTGTAGGCGACCCGTCCCTCGCGCCCTTCCGCGGGGAAAAAGCGGGGGGGAAAACGGAATCCGACGCCGTATCCGACGCGAAACCCACGCCGGATCTCCCTTGGGTTCTCGAAAAACTCACCCTCACGGACGGCACCATCCTCGTGCAGGACCTCGGGATCGGGGGAAAAACCGCCCCCTATTTCGAGGCCCGGATCGAGGCCGGACTCGAGCGACTCCGGTTCGGCCGTGAGGGATTCCGTTCCGACGGCTCCCAGTCCCTCACTCTCGAACAGGCCAAACTCCGCGCCCCCGCCGCCGACCTCGCGGCGGATCCCCTCCTCTCCATCGAATATGCGGAACTCGGGGGAAAATGGTCCGATTTCCAGAGAGACGGTCTCATCGAGCGACTCTTGCTACGAGGCCCGCAAATCCATTTCACCGACAAAACGCTCGGTGCCTGGCTCCATCCCGCGTCCGCATCGGACGAAGACCAGCCCGCCCCCCCGAGCCGCCCCGTCTACAAAGTCGCCCGGCTCGACGTCACCGGCGGTCGCCTCGTCGCCGATTCCAGTTTTGCGGTGGGAAAAGTGCCGAAAATATACTCCGATTTTTCCCTCCGAAGCAATCGCGGCGACGGGGAAGCTCCCTACACCTATCGTCTCCAGCTCGACGATTTCCAGGTCCGCAACCATCCGCGATACATCGAGGCCGCCGGTCCCCCCGCTCCGCCCGGTCTCCAGTCGCAGGCCCCTGCCGCTTCCGCTTCGACGGGCATCACCCCGGTGAATGAAGACGATGTTTTTTCAGTGAAATCCATCGAAGTCGACTTCACCGCCGAGCAACTCCAGCGCACCCGCCGCATTGGAAAACTGAAAATGAGCGGAGCCGTCCTCACCGTCGGCGAGGGACTCAAGGCCATCGCCGACGTCGGCAAAAACGACGAAACGACTGAGGATGACGCCGAAGCGCCGGAAGAGCCCCCGCCCGCCTCGCCTTCCCCGACCGATCCCGCAGCTCCGCAGGCGCGGGCGCAAACCGTTCCCGCGCTGCCCGTCTGGCTCATCGAAGAGGTCGAGATCACTCAAAGCCAGGTGCGCTTCGAGACGCTCATCCCCCAGGTCGAGGGACTCCACTTCGCCATCGAAACCCGGCTCCGCGACGTGCCTCTCTCACTCGACGGACTCCTCGCCGACGAAAAAATCCAGACGCTCGAGCTGAGCGGAATTGAAATCAAAGACCCCTACAACTCCTTCATCACCGTCGCTTCCCTCCCCACCATCTTTGTCGAGTTCTCCCTCGCCGGACTGGCCCGGCAGGAGATCGAAAACATCGACCTCATCGCCCCCTCCCTCCACGTCGGCCAGGGCCTTTTCTGGTGGATCGACTACCAGCGGAATTTCCGCGAACAAAACGAAGGGGCCAGCGTCGGCATCGAGGCCGGAGTCGAGACCGAAGGGAAACCCGACTGGGTCATCAAAACAATCAACGCCACCGCCGGCAAAATCGTCATCGCGCCGACCGGAATCCCCATCGGCATCGTCCCGTTTCCTTTCAACGCCACCACCAGCATGTCGGGTGGAAACATCGAGCTCAAACTCACCATCCCCGACGAAAATCACGTCTATCGCTTTCCCGATTACAAAGTCGATCTCTACGGGCTCGCCGGCAACGTCCAATTCAACGTGCCCGTGCAAACCGTCGACAACAACCTCGTTCAGACCTTCACCCTGAAGCGGGCGATTTGGAAAGAACACGAGGCCCGGGACCTCTACATCTC
>CAYLJC010000235.1:0-3682 GCA_964383345.1 uncultured Akkermansia sp.
CAAAATATCTCTCGGTCACCCTCAACGGAGTCAGCGACGAGTCCATCGTCATCGAGCACAGCGGCGGGATGGAAACCATTCCCATTCTGCAGTTGCCGGTGGGGCTGCGAAAAAACGTGATCCATGAACCGACGGTGCTCGCGGAGCAGACGTTTTGATTTCCCGGCACCAAGTTCCCCTTTTGTTCCCCATCCCCCCATGAAAACGAGCTTCATTACATCCAGGGTATTGATAGGAACCGCCTGCGTTGGTCTTTTTGTCCTGTCAGCCGGACCTGTGAATGTGTTTGCCACGGAGAAACAAATCGCTTCGCTCGAAGAGGATATTGCGGAATTGAAGGTGGAATTGGAGGAAATAAGCGATTCCGGAAAGGCGGCGGCGCAACTTCTCTCCAATATAGAGACGGCGAAGGAGGAGATGGAAACGACCAAGGCGGCCCTGCCGGAGAAAGAGAAAGCCCTCCTGGAAAAAAACTATCTTCTCAAGATCTATCAATCGGCCTTTCGTGTGGTCTCCACCATGGTGGCCGGGGAAGATCTCGGGGTGCTTCGACTGACCACCGGCGAGACCCTTGCGGGTGCTTCTTTTTTAAAGACGGAGCAGGGCGCCATCCTCGTGCAAATGGACACGGGAACCCGCTCCATTCCGATCGAGCACTTGCCGGCGACCCTCAGCGGGAAAATTCAACTGCCCCCGAAGATCGCCGCACCGAGCACAACCGTGGAAGCCATCAGGACCACAAAACCGACCTGGCTGCAATCGAAGGAGGAAATCGCGGCGGCGTCCGCTGCCACGGAGGAAAAAACCTCCGCGTCCACCTCCGCTCCCGCCACCACTGCGGCGACGACCGCAGCGGTCACACCCGAGGCCTCAGCAGCGGATGCCTATCTTGAGGTTCAGAAACGAAACGCCGCCCGCCAAGAGCAGATTCGTCAGATCAAAGCGCGTTACACCGAACTCTATCAGGAAAAGAAAAAAGCCCGCTCCGAGAAAGCGACCGCCGAAGCGGGATTCCGCAGCGCCAAGATCAAAAAGTCCAGAACCGAGGTCGAATCGACGCTGAGTTTCCACAATTCGAAAATTCAGCGCATCGAGGATGAGGAAGCGAAACTCCGGGCCGAGATGACGAGAATCCAGTCCGAGTTCGAATAGTGCGGCCCCGCCGACCCAGGCGGACCGTTCATTCGAGCCATTTTTGGGAGTCGAGCCTCGCGGAGGCGTACCCAAAGGCGAGGTGGGTCTGCAATTCGAGGGGGATGCGGTATTCGTCGTCGGTGAACCAAAGGATGGTGCGCTTGATTTTTTCGTAATTCTTGATTGTGAGGTCGGGGTTGACCTTGCCCACGGTGGCCTTGAGCCGGATGGCGTCGTAGGAGGTTCCCTTGACCTTGTGGGTTTCCCGCCCAACGACCACGAAGGTGGCGAGATACGGGCGGTTGAAAGGCGTCACCAGCATGGTGATGGAGTCCCCGTCTTCGAGCGGCTGGCTGCGCAGGTAAAAGGCGGAGGAAAGGACATCCTGACCGAAGTCGAATCCGAATCGCGAGGTCGCGGAGATGGTTTTGTTCTTTTGCTTCGAGGTCGTGGTGTAGACCTGGCGCTTGGTTTCGAAAACGATATCGTAGCTGTTCTCTTCGTTGCGGTCTTTTTCCCGCAGTTGGAAGGTGAGGGGGCGGAGCGAGTCCTGATCCACGATGGAACGGGCACGGAAGTCGTAGGGAAAGAGGAGACGGGCGAAGCCGGTGCTGCGCCCGGAAGCGTCTCCGACGAATTTCTCGTCGCGGTCGCCCTTGGTCACGATCGCGATGTTGACGCGTCCGGCATTGATCCGATTGTTCCAGTCGAGGGTGTACTCCAGGGCAACGGCGCGAAGGTCGGCGTGATCACCGGGAGGAAGCCGGGTGATGTCCTTCATCCAGTCGGGCGGACCGACCGGTTCCTCGGAAAAGACGTTTCCTGACAAAAAAAGAGAGAGAAAAAGGCAGGATAGAATCGCTTTCATGGCAGGCGCGATGGGAGGGAGTGGCGACGGATCTCGGGAGCAAGATGCATTGATATTCTGGAAATTCAAGATAATCGTAATAAGATGACAAGTGGAGCCGCTACGAAATTCCGTTCTCAAATCCCGACACTTTTCGGGATGCTGGCGTTCAGTTTTGGCATCGTGATGATTTCCTGCGAAGGCCCCGAGGAAGAGCCTACCGAATCCGCGCCGACAGAGGAAGAACAAGTTCACGCCGATTGGCCGCTTTTTCGCGGCAACGCCCAAATGCAGGGGATCAGCGTGGAAAAAATCGTGCCGCCGTTGCGGATGGCGTGGTCCTTCGAGCCGGAGGTGAAGGAGGGCAAGAGGCGTCCTCCGATCGAGGCGGGACCGGTGGTGGCCCGGGGCAAAATCTTTGTGGGCAGCCAGGACGGCCAGTTCTACTGCCTCGATCTGGCCGGGGGAGAACTGTTCTGGAGTTTCAAGGCGGAGGGTCCCATCACCGCTCCGGCGGCGGTGCTCGGGGAGACGGTTTTTTTCGGTGATACCTACGGTTTTGTGTATGCCCTCGCGACGGCGACCGGCGAGGAATTGTGGCGTTTCGAAACAGGAGGAAAAATCGAGGGCGGGGTGAACACCCTTTCCCCGGAGTCGGGTCCGGCACGGGTTTTTGTGGGCAGTCACGATTATTTTCTCTACGCGCTGAATGCCGACACCGGCGAAGTGCTCTGGAAGCACGAAACGGGGAATTATGTGGTCTCGACCCCGTCCCTGATTCAGGCGAACGGGGTGCCGGCCCTGGCCTTCGGCGGGTGCGACGGTCTCCTCCACGTGATTCCCGCCGACGGGGAAGGGGAGAAGCGCGAAATCGAGATCGGGGCCTATATCGCCAACACCTCGGCGGTGCGCGACGGGATTTGCTACGTCGCCCACAACGGAGGCGAGGTCGTGGCGGTGGAGATCGCCTCGGGGGATGCGCTGTGGAAAACGAAAACCGGGATCGAATACACCGCGTCCCCGGCGGTGGATGAATCGCTCCTTTACGTGGCCGGACCGGACAAGCGTCTCGTGGCCTATGATCGCACCGACGGAAGCGAAAAATGGGCCTTTCTCGCGACGCGCGCCCTCGCCAGTTCGCCGCTGGTGAGCGAGGAGGTCGTCTGGCAGGGTGGCATGGACGGGCGCCTCTACGCCGTTGACCGGGCGACCGGGGCGGAACTTTGGAATTTCGAACTGGGCACGCAGATCAAAGCTTCTCCGGCGGCATCGCGCGGGACCCTCGTGGTTTGCGGCGAGGACGGGGTGGTGTATGGTTTTACGAGGTGACCGCCCTATTTCCCCAGTATCCGACTCATTTCCCGTATGCCCGCACCTTCCCCATCCCAAGGCTCCACCGGAGTCATCGACAAACTCACGGTCCCCCTCGACGCCGCTTCGGACGAGCAGACCGAGGCCGGTAATTATTTCGTGGCGAACTACCCGCCCTTCTCTTTCTGGAAGCCCGAATACAACGGCGAGGTCCACGAGATTCTCAACTCGCCCCGCCCGTCCGACACCAATCTCGGGGTGTATTTTCACATTCCGTTCTGCCGGAAACGCTGTCATTTTTGTTATTTCCGGGTCTACACGGACAAAAACGCGTCGGAGATCAACGCCTATCTCGACGCCGGGATCAAGGAATTCGAGCGCTATTCCCGC
>CAYLJC010000235.1:3692-5226 GCA_964383345.1 uncultured Akkermansia sp.
TATTCCCGCACTTCCTACCTGGCCGGTCGCAAACCCCAGTTTGTCTACTTCGGCGGGGGAACACCGAGTTATCTCTCGATCGAGCAGCTCACCCGGCTGACCGACCGGATGAAGGATCTTTTTCCCTGGGACGAGACCGAGGAGGTCGCGTTCGAGGCGGAACCCGGCACTCTCACGGAGAAAAAACTGGAAGCCCTTCGGAATATCGGAGTGACCCGGCTCAGCCTGGGAATCGAAAACTTCGACGATCACATCCTCGAGGTGAACGGTCGGGCGCACCGTTCCAAGGAGGCCTTCCGCGCGCTCGGCTTTGCCAAGACGCTCGGTTTCGACCAGGTCAACATTGACCTCATCGCCGGCATGATGGACGAGACGCCCGAAAACTGGGAGCGCAACGTCCGCACCGCGATCGAACAGTCGCCGGACTGCGTCACGATCTACCAGATGGAGATTCCCTACAACACGACCATTTTCAAGGAGATGAAAGAATCCGGCCGGATCAGCGCTCCGGTCGCGGATTGGAAAACCAAGCGGCACTGGGTCGATTGGGCCTTCAACGAATTCGAGTCGGCGGGCTACACCGTGAGCAGCGCCTACACCGTGGTGAAAAATCCCGAAACAACCAAATTCATCTACCGCGACAGCCTGTGGGAAGGGGCCGATCTCCTTTCCGCCGGGGTCGCCTCCTTCGGGCACTTCGGCGGAGTCCATTACCAGAATCAGGCCGACGTGGCACCCTACATGACCGAGGTGGACGCCGGCGGGTTGCCGATTTTCCGCTCCTACCGCACCAGTCACGAGGAGCGTTTCATCCGCGAGTTCATTCTGCAACTGAAGCTGGGTCACACCAACCTCGCTTATTTCCGAGAAAAATACGACGTCGATCCGGCGGAGCGTTTCTCCGGGACCCTCGGCGATTTGCAGCGCCGCGGTTATTTCTCCCTCGAAGGCGACGAGGTCCTCGTCAGTCGGGAAGGGTTGCTGCAGATCGACCGCCTCCTCCATGATTTTTTCCTCGAGCAACACCGGGATGCACGCTACACCTGATCGCGAAACAGCCGAACAAAGGGCGGCGGGTCGCGACCTCGCGGAAGCTCTCAACTGGCTCCTTCCCTTTCATTTTTTCTACGAGAAAGCGGGGCTGGACCTGCCTGACTTCCGTTTCCTGCCGGGAGAGGCGGTCAGCTATCCCTACCGTTCCATGCTGGTGCATTCGAACGACATGACCCCGACCCTGGCTGCCTTTCACCATTCGAAACTCTACCTCGAGGTCCACGAGCACGAGTCGAGCGATGCCTTTGTGATGCGTCTCGTCACCCTGCACGCGGCGGCCTCGGATGTCCCGGTGGAGTTCGGGGCGATCGCGATCCAGCTCAGCGGTCTGCCGGAGGAAATGCAGAGCGAGGTCATCGCCGGAGGCAAACCGCTCGGCGCGCTCCTCGGGGAGTTCGGGGTGGAACATTACGGCAGTCCTGCGGCTTATTTTTCGGTTCCTGCCGACGAAAAAATCGCCAAAGCGCTCCGACAGCGCCCC
>CAYLJC010000236.1:0-5161 GCA_964383345.1 uncultured Akkermansia sp.
CCGAGCACACCGGACTCTCCGATGCCGCCCTGGCCGCGGCCGAAGGCTGCCTCCGCATCCCCATGTACGGCTTCACCGAGAGCTTCAACATCTCCGTTACCGTCGCCCTCGCGGTCTCCCGGCTCATCGAGCGCCTCCGCGCCGCCGGGATCGACTGGCATCTCAGCGAGGCGGAAAAAAAAGAAATCACCCTCGCCTTTTACCGCCGCATCGTGACCCGGCACGAACTTCTCGAAAAAAGATTCTGGGAATCGCGGACCGGACTGCCACGGACTGCCAAAGGCTCATAACGGACCACGCCCCCCCCCGACCGATTCCGGTGCCGCAGCAAGAAAGGAAGGCCTGGAGCTTGCGATCGGCGGGACGGGCTGGAGGGTCACTTCTGCGGCTCCACCTCTCGCCCTCGCGCGGAACCTCCTCGCCGCCGCGGTCTTCGGCTGCGGTTACTTGCGCTTGATCAAGGTCCTGAAATTCTGCGGGAACATGGCCATCTGCCCGCGGTGGCGGCTCACCCGGGTCGGCGTCTCGCACAGGTAAAACACATCGGGGTCGATCCTTTGCACGCAACCCAGGGCCGACGCGATACGGCGGCGCTCGCAGACCACATAAATCTCGCTGACCGGGCCACGCGCGCCCTCTCCCTCGAAGCGGGTCGCGCGGTAGCCGCCTTGGATCAACGCATCCCAGATCTCCTGCGCGTGGGTCCCCGTGATGATACGCAAGATACCATGGCCGAGGGCGAGCTTCCGCTCGATCACGATCCCCACCACGTTCCCGGTGGAGTAGCCGAACGCGTAAAACAAGAGCAGCCAGGGACGTTCCAACACCGTGTTGACGACGGTCGCGATGACCACCAACCAGATCGTGACCTCGAAAATGCCGAGGACGAAGGCCATCACGATCCGCCCCTGCACCGTCGCGATCATCCGGATCGTGCCGATGGACACGTCCATGACCCGCGAAGCAAAAACCAGGAAGGCGAGCCAACCGATCGGCAAGTCACTCAATTCAAAAGTCATTTGTCCAAAATCATGTTTTCCCTCCGTCGGCGATCATCAAGGAAAAGTCAGCCGCCTGCGAATCGAATCCAACACCCTCTCGACGACTTCATCGACCGTGAGATCGGAGCTGTCGACCACCACGGCGTCTTCGGGAACGACGAGGGGCGAGGCCGAGCGGCTGGAGTCGATTTGGTCCCGCCGGGCGATGGAATCGTGGATCCCCTCGGAGCGGCGGCGGCGCTCGCGGACCTCGGGCGAAGCGTCGATGTAGAATTTGAAGGGGGTCTCGGGAAAGACGACGGAGCCGATGTCGCGCCCTTCCATGACCACTCCGCCGCGCTCCGCGTAGCGGCGCTGTTCGGCGACGAGGCGGTCGCGCACCTCCGGAATGGCGGCGATGACGGAGACGTTCGCGTTCACTTCGGCCGAGGCCATTTCCGCGCGGGTCATGCGGATGCCGCCGACCGAGAGGGTCCCGACGCCGTTTTCCTCGCCACAGGAAAAACGGGTCGTGGCGAGCAGGTCCAACACTGCGGCGGTGTCATCGGGACGGATTCCCTGTTGCAAGACCCACCAGGTGAAGGCGCGGTACATCCCGCCCGAATTGACAAAAACGCATCCCAGGGCTGCGGCGACCGATTTGGCAACGGTGCTTTTGCCCGAGGCGGCGGGTCCGTCGATCGCGATGATTAGGGGAATGGGTCCGCTCATGATGCGCTATCGTGAACCGTGCTCGTCCCGCTGGCAAAGGATTTTCCCCGTCGCGCTTTCGCTCCAAAAACCGCTTGCCCCGATGCGGGTCGCTCTTTATGGAAGGGGAAAATATCATGATCCTCTCAGACTCGGAGATCCTCGCGGCGATGAGCCGGGGCGAAATCGTCATCGAACCCTTCCGCCGGGAGTGTCTCGGCACCAACAGCTACGATGTGCATCTCAGCAAGCACCTCGCCACCTACAAGAACCGCGTCCTCGACGCGAGGGTGCACAATGAGATCGAGCACTTTGACATTCCGCCCGATGGTTACGTGCTGGAACCCCAGATCAATTACCTCGGCTCCACCGTGGAGTACACCGAGAGTCACGCTGCGGTCCCTTTTCTCGAAGGAAAGTCCAGCGTGGGCCGCCTCGGCATGGACATCCACGCCACCGCGGGAAAAGGCGACGTCGGTTTCTGCAACTTCTGGACCCTGGAAATTTCGGTGAAACAGCCGGTCCGCGTCTACGAAGGAATGCCGGTGGGCCAGCTCATCTATTTCCTCGTCCGGGGGGAGATCCTGACACCCTACAACACCAAGGATTCAGCCAAGTACAATACCCGCACTCCCCTCCCGGTGGAGTCGATGATGTGGCGGAACAAATTCTGATCGTCCGGTTTGCCCTTTCCTGCAAGGCTCAGAGGCGCACCCGGCACCCCGACTCCATCGAGGTCGCGGCGGCTTCGAGAACCCGGAGCCCCGCGACCCCGTCGCGAAAGTCCGGCTCGACCGATCCGCCGGTTCCGCAGGCGTTGAGGAAATCGAGGGCAGCGTGGACGAAGGCGTGCTCGTAGCCGATGATGTGGCCGGGAGGCCACCAAGCGCCCACATAATCGTGCGAAGGTTCCGTCACGAGAATGTCGCGGAAACCGCGGCGGTCTCCGGGGTCTCCTTCGGAGTAAAAGCGAAGTCGGTTCATGTCCTCCATGTCCCAGGCGAGGGCACCCTTGCTCCCGTAAATCTCAAAACAGTGGCGGTTGCGCCGTCCCGTCGCGTAGCGGGTCGTTTCGATGCTGGCTAGGGCACCATTTTGAAATTCCCCGCTCAGGATCGCGGCGCACTCGACCTCGACCCGGCCACGCCGCGAGGGATCCTCGGCGAGGGGACGCTCTTGGATAAACTGCTTGGCGCGGCAGTCGATATCGGCGAATTCACCGACGAGAAAACGGGCCAGGTCCACCGCGTGGGAACCGAGATCCCAGAGCGGACCGGCCGCAGCGGTGGATTTTTTCAACTTCCAGTCGAGCGGATGGCGCGGATCGACGAGCCAGCTCTGCTGATAGGCGCCGCGCCAGTGGTGGATCTCGCCGATTTCCCCTTCGTCGATGATTTTTTTGGCGAGGAGCACGGCGGGACAGCGGCGGTAGTTGTGGTTGAGATAGTGGACCACTCCCGCCTGCTCCGCCGCGGCGAGCATGGCCTCGCCCTCGGCGAGGGTGTTGGCGAAGGGCTTTTCGCAGAAGATATGTTTTCCGGCCTCCGCCGCCGCGATCGCCATTTCCGCGTGGAGAAAAGTCGGGGTGGCGATGTCGATCGCGTCGATGTCATCGCGCTCGAGCAGCCGCCGCCAATCGGTCTCCGTCTCCTGCCAGCCCCAGCGCTGCGCGAAAGCGGCGAGGTCCGCGGCGTCGCGGCCACAGGCGGCCCGCAGGACGGGTTTCACGGAGGGATCAAAAAAACGCGTAACCTGATTCCACGCGTTGGAATGGGCGCGCCCCATGAAGCGATGGCCGATGATGGCGATGCGTAGCTCTTTCATACGGCACGGGATAACCCGAAGGAAAGAGCCGCGAAAGTGATTCTTCGCGTATTCTTTGCAAAAGAGGGATGCAAAGCAGGGAAAAATGTTCATACTAACAGCCTCAATGTTTGATCTCGCCGCCGATAAAAACCTCATTCGTGACCCGCTCGCCGCGCTCGAGCATCACTTCGGCTTCCGCGAATTTCTCGCGGGGCAGGAGCCCGTCGTCTCCTCCCTCCTGGCCGGTCGCGACACTCTCGCGGTGATGCCCACCGGCGGCGGCAAATCCCTCTGCTACCAACTCCCCGCGATGGTGATGGAGGGGGTCACCCTGGTGATCAGTCCGCTCATCGCCCTGATGAAGGACCAGGTCGACGGACTGGTCCGCAAAGGCGTTCCGGCCACGATGATCAACAGCACCCTCTCGCCGTCCGAGCAATCGGAGCGCCTCCGCGATCTCGAGGCGGGCCAATTCAAACTGGTCTACATCGCACCGGAGCGCTTTCGCAGCGGCCAGTTCATCCGCTCGCTACAGCGGGTCCCGATCGCCTTCATCGCCGTCGACGAAGCCCATTGCCTGAGTCAGTGGGGCCACGATTTCCGGCCCGATTACCTGCGGCTCTCCGAGGCGCTGGAGCGGCTCGACCACCCCCAGACGGCGGCCTTCACCGCCACCGCCACGCCGGAGGTGCAGGCGGACATTTTACAGGTGCTGAAGCTGCGCGAACCCTACATTTCGATCAGCGGGTTCGAACGGCCCAATCTCAGCCTGCGGGTGAGTCATTGTGAGGGAAATCGGGAAAAATACGACCGCCTCCACAAGCTGATCCAGGCGCAGCGCACCGGGATCGTCTATTGTTCGACACGCAAGCGGGTCGAGGAGGTCAGCGCCTCCCTTTCGGGCATGGGAGTGAAGCTCGTCGCCTACCACGGCGGCATGGACGACAAGGATCGCGAATGGGCACAAAATGTCTTCCTCGACCGCAGCTACGATGTCGTCGTGGCGACCAACGCCTTCGGGATGGGGATCGACCGCGCGGACGTGCGCTTCGTCGCCCACTTCGACGTCCCCGGCAGCATCGAAGCCTACTATCAGGAGGCCGGGCGCGCCGGTCGGGACGGGGAACCGGCCGAGTGTGATCTCCTTTTCAACTACGCCGACACCCGCACCCAGGAGTTTTTCCTCGACGGGAACAATCCCGGCGCATCCGTCATCCGCGCACTCTATCGACTGCTCCGCCACCAGTGCGGCCCCGCCAACGAGGGCATCACGATGACGATCAAGGACCTCACCGACCTGCTCGAAATCAAGAACAGCATGCAGGTCAGCAGCGCCTTGTCCCATCTCGTGCGAACAGGCTACATCGAACGCTTCGACGTGCCCGGCGAGCGCGCCCGCGGCACCCGTCTGAGCGATCCGGCGCAAACCGAAAACGATCTCGTGATCGACGAAGCCGCCCTGCGGGAAAAAGAACGGCGCGACCGCTCCAAGCTCGACGCCATGGTGAAATTCTCCTACGACACGGGAGTCTGCCGCCAGCAGTGGATCCTCGAATATTTCGGCGAGAGCGATTCCACTCCCTGCGGCACCTGCGACATCTGCTCCGAGAGCGACCACAGCAACCGCCGTCCCCCCGACGACGACGAGCACCTCCTCGTGCAAA
>CAYLJC010000237.1:0-5156 GCA_964383345.1 uncultured Akkermansia sp.
CTGGTTCCTCGCCGGGATCCTCCTCTTCTCCGGCAGCCTCTACGCCCTCGCCCTCACCGACGTGACAAAGCTGGGAGCGATCACCCCTCTGGGCGGCATTTGCTTTCTCATCGGCTGGGGGCGCTGGATCTTCCACCGTCAGTCCCCTTCCGGTGAAACCACTCCCTGACAGCCTGTTGAAATTCCCGATCCAACCCTCTTCTGCCTCCATGAAAACCCTCTTCGCCGCTGTCGCCTTCCTTACCCTCGCCTTCGCCTCATCTGCGACCGGGGAACCCACCTGCTTCGAACTGCGGACCTACCACGCCGCCCCCGGCAAGGCCGCCGCGCTCCACGCCCGTTTCCGCGACCACACCCTCGCCCTCTTTCAAAAACATGGCATGACCAATGTCTTTTACGGCATTCCGCGCGACGATTCGGGCGAAGCGGAGAAAAATACCCTCGTCTATCTGCTCGCGTATCCCGACCGGGACGCGCGTGAGGCTTCCTGGAAGACCTTTCGCGAAGATCCCGAGTGGATCGCGGTGAAGGCCGCCTCGGAAAAAGACGGCACGCTTCTCACCCGCGTGGAAAGTCTCTTCCTCCATCCCACCGAGTATTCCCCGGCTCTTCCCGCCGCCTCGGACAAGGCACCCGGAATTTTCGAGATGCGCCGCTACACCGCCCGGTCCGGCAAGCTCGCCGCCCTCGACGCCCGTTTCCGCGACCACACCATCGCCCTTCTCACCAAACACGGCATGGTCAATCTCCCCTATTTTCACCTCGACGAGGGCCAAGACCACAGCGGCGTCAGCCTGATCTATTTCCTCGCCCACACCTCCGCCGAGGCGCGAAAAGAGAGTTTCGCGGCCTTCCGTCGGGATCCCGAGTGGATCGCGGTGAAGGCCGCTTCGGAAAAAAACGGCACGCTCGTCATCGAAAACGGGGTGGTCTCCACCCTTCTCGACCCGACCGACTATTCGCCCCTCAAATAAAAAAGCCGGAACTCGCGTCCCGGCTTTTTCAGATTTTTTCTCGCTCCTGATTTTTTGGCAGGAGCGGAGAAGTCTCACTTATTCTTTTTCTTTGCCGTCCCAGACGGGATACTCGAGGGGCTTGTCGTCCTCTTTCCATTTTCCGAAGTCCGCACCGTCGGCGATCCACTTGGAGACCAGCTCGATGTCGGCGGCGGTCCACTGCGGCGCCTTGCCCTCCGGGGGATAGTGATATTCGTCGTGGATGGGAAGTTTCACCACCTGGATGATGCGGCTGTCGTCCGGTTTGCCGGGGACGATGAACTTCGTTCCTTCCACTTCCGCAGCCATGAGTTCCTCGGCATTGGTGAAAACGTATCCGCCCTTGGGCCGGATTTTACGACCGGGACGCTCGGGATGGTCGTGTTCGGGACGGTGGCACTGCACACAACTCGCTTTGATCAGCGGATAGACCTGGGTTTCGAAATCAATTTTATCCTGGGCCGAGGTGGTCATCACCGGGGCGCAGAGTCCAAAGAGAGTGGCGAGAAGAATCGTTTTTTGCATAAGTGTCTGGTTAGGGTTACAAACAGCATCCCACTGTACACACAGCCTCCGTGAGAGAAAAGCACAAATCGAGGCGTCTTCGGGGGAAAGTCGCCGAATTGCCACGGAATTGCCATGACGACGCGCCGGGATGTCCGGCTGGCCCGTTCGAGGATCCGTGTCTCCCGGAGGGGGGCGCCCCTCTCACGGGTTTTTCAACAAGTTCCTAGGCGGCGCTGCGTGCGGCGGCTCGTGCGGCGTCCTGGTCGAAAAAGGTTTCCATGCGATTGTTGAGATCCTCGTAAAAGGTTTCCGCGAAGCGCTCCAGACGTTTCGTCCGGTTTTTCGTGCGGCTGTTTTTCTCGTCGCTGAGCCGGGCTTTCTCCTGCTCGATACGCTCTTCGAAAGCAGCCTCCAAATCGAGCAGGTTTTCCATGAACGCCTTGGCCGCGCGGGAGCTGTCGATCCCGTCGATCACGGCGCTTTCAAGAGGTTTGTTCCGGGTGAGGTGAAGGAGCCGACCGTCGGAGAGATCGTCCATGTACTGGTTGTAACTCTTCAGCCACGCTTTGCGCTCGCGGGCGTAACGGACCTCTTCCCGATCCACGAGGGCGTCGTAGGGGCCCGGTTGGGAGAAGAACTTCACCACCAGCGGGATCGTGTCGATGAGCATGAAGAGTCCGGCGAGAACAAAGTAGGCGATCAGGGCGAACTGGCCTCCTTCGGAGTTCTGGTCGAAGAGGCTGTGGAGGGCGAGTGTCTGGGTGAGAATATCGCGGCGGGGTTCGGCGGCGATGGCGGCGATGCGCTCCTGTTCCTGCAGGGCGATGGCGGCGATCTCTCCCTGGAGACGGCCCAATTCGGCGAGGCGGGTGTCGATCTGGGCGGTGATGGTCGACCGGATCGTGTTCTGCTGGTCGACGAACTGGTCGGCCTGCGACTGCTGGACCTGACGCTTGAGGGCGACGACGCGGTCCCGCTCTTCCTTGAGTCGCTCCGCTTTTGCGGCGGCGAGGGCGACGAACTCACTCTTGATGCCTTCTTCTACCTCTTTCACACGGGCGGCGAGATCGTTGCGCTGCGCGGTGAGATAGACCAGCATCTCGCTCATGCGTTTGGCCTCCTCGCGACGCCAGGCGAGCTGGTCGTCGCGAATGCTCTTGGCGCGGGGCCCGAGACCGACGATGCCACTGCGCTGACCGTTGACTTCGCGCTCGAATTCCTTCTGCCAGGTATCGAGCTCCGTTTGCAGGGTCGCGTATTTTTCCTGCATCCCGGTGAACTCCTTGTCGATCGCGTCGATTTTGGCGAGGTAGGCGGCGGTGTCGGCGGTGATGCGGGAATCCATCTGGGCGCGGAGTTCCTCGTCCAGGTCCGCAAGGGGATCGGCGAGGCCGGCCGCAGGGTCTTCCACGAGGAATTCAGCGGAAAAGGTTTCTTCAAAAAGTGCGCGCTGTTCGGCGATCTGCGTCTCGAGTTCGTCCACCTTGGTTTCGACGATAGCCTTTTCGGCGTTGGCGGCGACACGAACCGCTTCGATCTCGCTCTGGCGATCTTCTTCGACAACACTGGTGATGGTATCGGTAAAGAGCAACAAGGTGAGAGGATGGGAAATGGTCACCCCCATGAGTCCCGCGACGACGATGCGCAGAAAAAACTGGCTGATCTTGCGGTGCAGTCTCTGGTAGGAGCGGTAGATCGAGAGCAGCGCCCGGTCGATCGTCATGATGATGAGCCCCCAGGCGAGGGCGATGGGGGCGATGATGCTCCAGTTGTCCGTCAGGGTCGAGAGAGCGTAGGCGCAGGCGATGAAGGCGAATACGGTGGGAACCAGGACGGTCGCGCCGAAGGCGACATACTTGCGCTGCTCCCATCCCGGACACTGTTCGAGCGTGTCGGCTCCGGCCCCCGAGAGCCAGAAAAAGAAATGTTTAATCGGATTGCTGCGCGAACGCGGATGCGAAGAGGTCGAATAGCTGGTGGTGTTCATGAGGCATTGCTGGAGTGGTATGGTTGGCGGATCATGACCTGCGCAAGCCGTCGGGAGAACACAGGACGGGAATCTCAGGAAAAATAATTGAGAATTGTTAACATCATGTAAACACAAATTTTCATTATATTTGTAGCTCTTTCGGGTACCCCCTTGGGGCAATGGTATCCCGGGGAAAGACTCGGAATCGTTCCGCCACACAACCGCCATCACCAAATCCCCACCCCACTTGCAGGCCAGGGCCGTTTTTTGCCGGATCCGTCGGATTTGTCTTTGGCAGCCCCACCTTTCCCTTGCCAATCGGTCCGGATTCTGGTTCCTACATTCCAGATGACCCGATATCGGCCGGGAGGCCGGTGAACTGACCCACACCCGAATCTCTCCCGCAAAAACTTTCCCATCATGCCGCAGCTCGAAAATATCGAAGCCATCGATACGAGCGCATAAAATCCGGATACAAAACGATCGTATAAATTCCGCTTTTCAAGCGATCGTATAAATGATAGATTTCCTGCATGAAAATCCGCTCCGCAAAGGAACTGGGGGCCTTCGTCCGGTCTCGTCGCCAGCGATGCGGCCTGACCCAGGCCGAGCTTGCCGGGAAGGCCGAGGTCAGCGCCCTCTGGATTTCCCAGCTGGAGCGAGGCAAGTCCTCCGCACAATTCTGCTTGATCCTGCAAACGCTGAAGGCGCTGGACCTGGCGCTCTCGATCGAGGAGCCGGACGAGGAGGCCGGCCGGGCCAGCGATGAGACTCCGACAATCAACCTCGACGACATCGTGGGAGGTGGGAGATGAGGGAAACCCTCGAAGCATTCGTCGGTAAACGCCGCATGGGTTTGCTGTCCTACCGACGGGATCGCATCACTCTCGAGTATGATGCCGATTGGAGGAGGGCAACCGATGCTTTTCCGCTATCGCTTTCGATGCCGCTGGCTGGCGCGAGCCACACCGATGCGGCGGTGCGGCCCTTTCTCTGGGGGTTGCTGCCCGACAACGACGAGGTGCTGCGGCGCTGGGGGCAGCGTTTTCACGTGTCACCCCGGAATCCCTTTCGGCTGCTGGCCCACGTCGGGGAGGAGTGTGCCGGCGCAGTGCAGTTCCTGCGACCGGATCGGGTGAAGGATTGGTCGCAGGGAACGGCTCCTGGCGGAGTCGATTGGCTCGAAGCGAACGAACTAGAGCAACGCATTCGGGAGCTTGTCGCCGACCACGCCGGAGCGAGAAGGATGGGAGATGAGGGGCATTTCAGTCTCGCGGGCGCCCAGCCCAAGACCGGGCTCTATCGAGATCCCGAATCGGGCAGTTGGGGGATTCCGAAGGGGACCACGCCCACGACGCATCTGCTGAAGCCGGCGACCGGACAGTTCAAGGACTACGTGCAAAACGAGCATTTCTGTCTTCGTCTCGCGGGAGCGATCGGGTTGCGTGTGGCGAGGTCGTGGACCGAGGTGATCGGTGACATCCCGGTGATCGTCATCGAGCGGTTCGACCGAATCCGGAGACAGGATGGCTCGGTGGTCCGGGTTCACCAGGAGGATGCCTGCCAGGCTCTCGGAAAGTCTCCGACGAGCAAATACCAGAACGAGGGCGGGCCGTCTGCGGCCAACCTCTTCGGGGTGATCCGGGAGCAATCCAGCCGGGCGACCGAGGATGTGCATCGGCTCC
>CAYLJC010000238.1:0-5138 GCA_964383345.1 uncultured Akkermansia sp.
CGACGCCGATGTCAGTGTCATCACCTCCCTCGCTCTCGACCATCAGCACTGGCTCGGGGAAACCCTGCGCGAAATCGCGGCGGAAAAGGCCGGCATCCTCAAGACGAATGTACCCGTCATCATCGGGGAACTGCCCCCCGAGGCCCGCGACGTGATCGGACGCCGCGCCCTCGCCCTCGGCATTCCCTGCATCGAAGCCCACCCGCTTCCGCTCGATTGGGAAACGGGGTTGCGCGGTCCCCACCAGCGGGAAAACGCCGCTCTCGCGGTGGAGGCGGCTTGTCGCATCGAGGGGGACAGGCTCACCCAGGAGGGTCTGCGCCACTCTCTCGCGGCGACCCGATGGCCGGGGCGGTTCCAGTGCATCGAGGGGGATCTTTTCCTCGACGGTGCCCACAATCCCGAAGCGGCGGAGACGCTGCGGCGCACCTGGGAAATGGAATGCCCCGGAGAAAAAACCCATCTCATTTTCGGAGCGGTCGGGAGCAAGGACGTGACCGGCATCCTGCGGGCGCTTCTTCCGGTGCTTTCCGCCGTCACCTTTGTCCCGGTGAAGTCCGAACGCCGCCTCTCCGTCGAAGAAATGCGTTCCGCCCTCGTCGAAGCGGGCGGAGAGGGCCTCCCCGCCGACGAATCCGACGCACTTTTTTCCGCCATCGAAAAAGCCCGTCGTGGCGGAGGCAAAACCCTCGTGGCCGGTTCCCTTTTCCTTGTGGGGGAAGCGCTCGGACATTTTCTCGGCGAGTCCTATGAAGTGAGTCTACAGTGAGGATCTCGCCCTCATGATCTATCTCGACAACAACGCCACGACCCGCCTCGCGCCGGAGGTGCTCGCGGCCATGCTGCCGTGGCTCGACGAGCGCTACGGCAACGCCTCGGCCGGATACCGTTTCGGTCGCGAGGCGCGCCGGGCCGTCGAGCACGCCCGCGAGCAGGTCGCCGCCCTCCTCGGGGCACAACCCGGCGAGATCGTTTTCACCAGCGGCGGAACCGAGTCGAACAACACCGCGATCCGCTCCGCCCTTGCCCTGCGGCCCGACCGCCGTACCCTGCTCAGTTCCACCGTCGAACACAGCGCGGTGGAGGAGGTTCTCAAAGACCAGCTGTCAAGAGGGTATGAGCTGCGACTCAACCCTGTCGACTCCGAGGGGCGGCTTGATCTCGACACCTGGCGATCCACTCTCGCGGAAGGATCGGTCGCCATCGCCAGCCTCATCTTGGCAAACAACGAAACAGGGGTACTCAGTCCCCTCGTCGAAGCGGCGGAAATCGCGGCGGAGCAGGGCGTCTATTTTCACAGCGACGCGGTGCAAGCGGCGGGAAAAATTCCCGTGGATGTCACGACGTCGCCGATCCAGGCCCTCTCTCTTTCCGCCCACAAACTGCACGGCCCCAAAGGGATCGGTGCTCTCTACCTGAACCGCCACAGCCGTTTCGAGCCGCAGGCCCTCGGGGGCGGTCAGGAGCAGGAACGTCGCTCGGGAACGGAAAATGTCCCGGCGATCGTCGGTTTCGGAGTGGCGGCGGAACTGGCGGCCGCTCATCTCGCCGAAAGCGGAATGATCGCCGCCTTGCGTGATGAGTTTGAGGCGGGTGTCATCGCCGCCCTGCCCGATGTGGCGATCAACGGCGATCCGGCCAACCGCCTTCCCAACACCAGCAATCTCCATTTTCCCGGCGTCGATGGCGAGGGGCTTCTCATTCTCCTCGACGAAGCGGGAGTCTGCTGTTCGCCCGGATCGGCCTGCAGCACCGGGGCGGTGAAGCCGAGCCGCATCGTCCGCGCGATGGGTTTTTCCTCCACCCGCGCCCGCAGCAGCGTGCGGTTTTCCCTTTCCCGTTTCACCACCGGCGAGGAAATCGAGGCGGCGGTGGCGGCGGTTGTCAAAGCGGTTGGAAAACTCCTCGTGGTGATGCCCTCGCGCGGTGGCGGGGTGGTGCGGAGAAACGGAGATTTGCCATGAAAGGCGGGCACCGGAGGGACGGGGAGAGCGATTCCGAGCTTTTTCGAGAACGTTTTGGTTCGGAGCCCGCCGCCTTGCTGGCGCACAATCTCGCCGAGGTCCGCGAGAGGATCGCGACGGCCTGCGCCCGGGCGCGGCGTCCGGTCGGGGCGGTGCGTCTGCTGCCCATCTCCAAGACCGTGCCCGAGTCGATTCTCCGCATCGCCCACTCGCTCGGGTTGGAGGAGCTGGGTGAAAACAAGGTGCAGGAGGCCAGGACCAAGGCCGCGGCGATGGCGGACCTCTCGATCCGTTGGAGCGTGGTGGGGCATTCGCAAAGGAACAAAGCGAAGTATGTCGCCCGTTTCGCGAGCGAATTCCAAGCGCTTGACAACCCCGACCTCGCGCGGACCCTGGACGAGCGGCTTCGGCTCGAGGAGAGGGAACTCGACGTGTTGATCCAGGTCAATACCTCGGGAGAAGCGACCAAGTTCGGTCTGGCACCGGATCAGGTGGAGGCGTTTCTCCACGAGCTACCGACCTACCCGAGGTTGCGGCCCCGGGGTTTCATGACCCTGGCGCTGTTTTCTTCGGATCCCGATCAGGTGCGGCCCTGCTTCGAGCGGCTCCGGCTCTTGCGCGACCGCCTCGACGGGCAGACTCCGGCCGGTCGCCTCCCCGAGCTGTCCATGGGCATGTCGGGCGATTACGAAATGGCCATCGAGGAAGGTGCCACCATCGTGCGGGTGGGTCGGGGAATCTTCGGGCGACGCCCCGGGTCCGACGCCCACTATTGGCCGGGGCTGATTCCCGACGAACCGGGCCGGGCCTGATCACAAAAATCCCTGGCGGGACAGGAGGACCAACAAAAAAGGGTCGGGCACAGGCCCAACCCTTTCCGGGAAAAAATTTTCCGCCACGCGGTGTTCACATGAGATTCAAGGCGCGGGCGCGTTTGATCTCGCGGGTGATGCGGCGGTGCAGTTTGGCGGAGACGCCGGTGGTGCGGCGGGCGTAAATTTTGCCGGAATCGGTCGTGAAGTTCCGGAGGAATTCGGGATTCAGGTAGTGGACTTTCTCCGGCGGAATGTCGAAACGACGACGCGGCATGCGTCGGTTGGCGCGGCGGAGATTGATTGCTCTCTGTTCAGTTTTGGGGCCCATAGCACGATAAAAGGTTGGCTCAGAGGAATATCCTGACGCGGATCAGCGTTTCTCGCGGTGAAGGGTGCGACGCTTGAGGTAGGGATTGAATTTCACCTTTTCAAGACGCCCCGGCGTGCGAAGGCTCTTTTTGTTGCGCGTGCTCACGTAGATGGACGGGCGGGCGCCTTCTGCTTTGGCCTCGGTGCATTCAAGAACGATGACTTCTCTGGGCATGGGAGTAAAATTTTGTAGGTGTGTTTCGCGAGGACGGGGATTCTAAAACAAATCTCCGAAATCACAAACGATAATTTTAATCCTCCTCGTCCTCCGCCGGCTTGGTGACCTCTTTTTCCTCGAGTCCGAAGAGGGAGGTGACCGGCGAACGGAAATTCCCCGAGGTGTGTTCCTGGTCCAGTTTTTCCTGATACTCGACGGTGCAGCGGGCGAAAGGCATCGCCTCGAGACGGGCGATGGGGATCGGTTCGCCGGAACCCTGGCATTTCCCGTAGTCACCTGCCTCGATCCGCAGGAGCGCTTCCTCGATCTCGTAAACGGCGTTTTGTTCTTTGGAAAGAATGCTGAGGGCGAAGTCGCGGTCGTAGGAGTCGCTCCCGGCGTCGGCCTGGTGCATGCCAAAGGCGGACGAATCCCCTCCCTCGCCACCCCCGAGGGAATCGCGGGTGACCCCCGACATCTGGTCGAGGAGGGTGTCGCGGAGATCGAGCAGTTTTTGCCGCTGGGACCTCAGGAAGGCGGCGGAGAGTTTCTTGGGTTTCTCTTTGCCCGTGGTGGAATGGTTGAGGGGAGCGGGGGGGGCCAGGTGCGAAAAGACCGGGCGACGTTTGACAACAATACGTTTTTTCAAAGGAGGTTTGGCGGGAGTGACCGATTTCGGTGCGGGTTTGGAGGTCTTGGTGGAAGTCGTCCGGGCGGGGGCCTTGGACTTTTTCACGACAGTCGATTTGGCCGGAGCCGCTTTCTTGGCGGGGGCGGTTTTCTTCGCCGGGGCTGCTTTCTTGGCGGGGGCGGCTTTCTTCGCCGGGGCCGCTTTCTTGGCGGGGGCAGACTGGGAGGGAGACGCCTTTTTTTTCACGGGTTCCTTTTTCGCCGCGGCCGATTTGGCGGCGGGAGCTTTCTTCGAGGCAACTTTCTTGGCCATAGATTTCTTCAGCGAATGGGTGACAGGCTGGATGATCTCCGATCAGGGCGAATGGAAGCGCCACTTGTAAAGCAGAGGCCACATTCCCGCAAGGAGAAATGGAGGCATTCGCCTCACGCCCTCACGCGACCAGCTCTCGCAGGCGAGCGGTGGCTTCGCCCCGGCTCAGCACGCCTGCGGCGACGGCGAGGGTGAGCATTTCCCAATCTTCTCCGTCGGGCGCCGGCGCGTAGCCGTTCAATTGCAGGAAGACAAGACAGGAACCCAGAGCGACACGTTTGTTGCCATCCACGAAAGGATCGTTGCAGCAGAGATAATAGAGGTAGGCCGCAGCGACGTCGACCGTATCCTCGAAAGGGGAGGCCCCGCCGAAGCTGGCTTGGGGTGCGGCCACGGCCGATTCCAGCATGGCCCGGTCGCGAAGTCCATCGGAACCGTCGAACTGTGTGATCGCCTCGAGATGGATTTTTTCGACAATCTCCACAGTGAGGTGGAGACATCGATTCGGATCGGATCTCATGCGAGGCGCTTCATGTCATGAGGCTCTGGCGACAGAGCTTCGCGTAGACCCCGTCCGCCGCGAAGAGGGTGTCGTGATCGCCCTCTTCCACGACGGTGCCGTGGTCGAGGACGTAGATGCGGTCGGCGTTGCGCACGGTGGAGAGACGGTGGGCGATGACGAAACTGGTGCGGTTGGCCATGAGTTTTTCAAGGGCGCCCTGGATGAGTTTTTCGGTTTCGGTATCGACACTGGCGGTGGCTTCATCGAGAATCAAAATGCGCGGGTCGTGCAAAATAGCACGCGCAATGGAAATACGCTGCCGTTCGCCGCCCGAAAGGCGCAGGCCGCGCTCGCCCACCATGGTGTCGTAGCCGTCGGGGAAGCTGAC
>CAYLJC010000239.1:0-5123 GCA_964383345.1 uncultured Akkermansia sp.
ACATCATGCCGCTGGAGAGGGCGTAGATCGCGCCGGGATGGAACTCGGGTTCGCGATGGCCGCGGGCGAGGACGCGCAGGCCGGGGAATTCCTCCAGCAATTGGAAGCCCCGATGGTTGCGCCCCGGATCGTGGGCGAAACGGTCCGCGATCTGGGTCATTCGGGTGCTGAGCCCGCCGATGTGGACGGGAACGGGAGGGATGACGTCCGCGTCGATCAACTCGCGCAGCATCAGGAGAAGTTCCTGTGTTTTGCCGAAGGCGAAAACGGGAATGAGGACGGCTCCGCCGCGATCCAAGGTGCGGTTGATCGCCTCGCCGAGGCGGAGCTGTTCCGTCGCCCGTGAATATCCCGGGTCGCGCTGATGGTCGCCCCGGGTGGTCTCGATGGCCATGGCGTCGAATTTTTCGACCGGGAAATTCGCTCCGCGGACCAGGGTCTGGTCTTCAAAATGCACGTCGCCCGTGTAGAAAAAAGTCCGGTTGTCGTGTTCGAGGCGGATCCCCACCGCCCCGAGGACGTGTCCGGCCCGGAAGAATCGACAGGAGACCCGCTCGCGATCCCCGAGGGAAAAGGATTCGCCCACCTCCCGCGTGATCCAAGTGCGTTCCGCCTCGTCGACGGCCCGGTGCGAGTATAGGGGATAGGCGGGTTCGTCCAGTTCCTCGCGTTGGGCTTTCATCACATTGACCGAATTGTGAAGCAGTGCGCCGCCGTTCTCGCGCGTCACTTCGGTCATCGCGACGGCCGCCTCGGGGTGCTGTTTCATGAGGACGGGAAGTCCCCCGATGTGGTCGAGATGGGGATGGCTCAGCACGATCGCGTCTACGGATCCGGGCTCGAGCTTTTCAAACAAGGGCAGGGTGTCTTTGCCGGTGTGCTTGGGGTGGGTCCCCGCATCGAGGACGATGCGCGTCCCGCCGACCTCGAGAAGGTAGCAATTGGTTCCGATGTCGGGATGTCTCGCGAGATTTTGAAAACGCATGGGGGAAAAGAGAGGCAGAATGAACCGTTTTACCCGTCGGAGCCAGTTTTCTTTTTGAGGCGGGCTTCGTGGAAAAAGGTTTTGAGAAGATGGGCGGATTCCTCTTCGAGAACTCCTCTGGTGATTTCGCTGTGATGGTTGAGGGTCGGCTGCTGGAGGAGGTTGAGAAGCCCCCCCGCCGCGCCTCCCCTGGGGTCGCCACAACCGAAGATGACCCGCCGGATCCGACAGTGGACGATGGCCCCGGCGCACATGGGGCAAGGTTCTTTGGTGACGAAAAGGTCGCAATCGGTCAGGCGCCAGTCGCCGATCGCTTCCTGGGCCTGTGTCAGTGCGAGCATCTCCGCATGGGCGGTGGCGTCGCGCAAGGTCTCGACCTGGTTGTGGGCGCGGGCGAGGATGCGGCCCTCCCGCACGATCACCGCACCGATGGGCACCTCCCCGGCGAGGTAGGCCTTCTGCGCCTGACGCAGCGCCTGGCTCATCAGGAAGGTATCGCTGGTGAGTTCGATGCGGGCGTCCTCGTTTTCCTCGGGAGAATGGCTGACCATGAGATCGTTTTCGGGAGACAATGGTTTGCGGAAGTCTGAAACCGTGAAGATAATGGCCCCAGCATGAGCGACTGCAACACCCGAATCATCGCCCCCTCGATTCTCGCGGCCGACTGGTCGCGGATTCGCGACGAAGTGACCAGGACAGAAAACGCCGGTGCCGATTGGCTCCACCTCGATGTCATGGACGGTCATTTTGTCGAAAACGTCTCGTTCGGGCCCCAGTTCGTCGCCGCGGTCCGTCCGCATGCGGCGATCCCCCTCGACGTGCATCTCATGATGACCCGGCCCGACCGCTATCTCGACCGCTTCATCGACGCCGGGGCGGACCGCATCACCGTCCACGTCGAAGCGGACCACGACGTCGGCGGGACCCTCGCGAGGATCCGGGCGGCGGGGCTCGGCTGCGGACTCGCCCTGAATCCGGCGACGCCCTTTGAAGCGGTCCTTCCCTGGCTCGACCGGATCGACCTTCTCCTCGTCATGACGGTGGTCCCTGGATTCGGCGGACAGGCCTTTATGGAAGAAGAGACCATGCCCAAGGTCGCGGCGGCGCGCGCCTACCGGGATGACCACGATCTCGCTTGGCATATTGAAGTCGATGGCGGGATCGACCAACGCACCGCCGTCATCGCCGCCGCCCACGGGGCCAACGTCATGGTCGCGGGGACGGCGCTCTACGGCGCCTCCGACATGGCGGAAGCGATTCTGAAAATGCGGAGCGCTTCTTCCGAAGTGTGATGAGCGATCACGTCCATACCGTCGCGGGGATCACCGCCCTTCTCCGCGAGAGCCTCGAAGAGCGGTTCAGCGGAATCTGGATCGAGGGCGAGATCAGCAACCATCGGCTCCCCGGATCGGGGCACCATTACTTCACCCTCAAAGATCCCTTCGCCCAGCTCGCTTGCGTCCTGTTCAAAGGGGCCGCCGCGAAAAGCCCGGTGCGGCTGAGCGATGGCCTCCAGGTGCGGATCTACGGGAACATCTCGGTCTACGAAGCGAGGGGGCAGTACCAGTTGATCGCCCAGACCGTGCAGCCGAAAGGCTACGGCGACCTGCAGGCGAAATTCGAAGCGTTGAAACGCCGCCTCGAGGCCGAGGGACTCTTCGATCCGGCGGCGAAAAAACCGCTTCCGGCCTTTCCCCGGACCATCGGTATCGTCACCTCTCCGACCAGCGCGGCGATACGGGACATGCTCAACGTCCTGGGACGCCGAGCACCGTGGATCCGTGTCCTCATCCATCCGGTGCGGGTTCAGGGCGACGGGGCGGCGGAAGAGATCGCCGCCGGGGTCCGCGCCTTCGACGAGGCGAAACATATTCCTCGCCCCGATCTCGTCATCGTCGCCCGCGGCGGAGGTAGCATCGAGGATCTCTGGGCCTTCAACGAGGAGGTCGTGGCTCGCGCCATCGCCGCCTCTTCCCTTCCGGTGATGTCAGGGGTCGGGCATGAGATCGATTTCACCATCGCCGATTTCGTGGCGGACCGCCGCGAGCCCACTCCCAGCGCTGCTGCGGAAAACGCCGTCCCCGACGGATTTGCCCTGCGACGTCATCTCGGGCGTCTGCGGGATTCGCTCGACGCAAAAACCGAACACACGCTAGTGATTTCGTCCCGCCACCTCCAGTCGCTCCGGCGCGAACTCGCGGCGAGAGAACCGGGACAGAGAATCCGCCAGTGGACCCAGTCGCTCGATTATCTCGGCGAGCGCATCGAGACCGCCCTGTCCGTGCGACTCTCCCGTTGCCGCGGCGATCTGGGGAGCGCCGAGCGCGGGCTGCAGGCCCTCCAGCCCGAGCGGGAAGTGGCCCGACGTCGCGAACGCGTCATCGAGACGGGCGGACGATTCGACCTGGCCGCCCGGCGGGCCTTCGCCGACCGCCGTCGTCATCTGGAAAATCTGGGCACCCTGATGGAATCGCTCAGTCCCGACTCCATCCTCCGGCGAGGATTTTCCGTGACCACTGACCCCTCGGGCCGGGTCGTGAAATCGGTCGGTCAGGTGAAGACGGGGGAAAAAATCCAGACCCGTTTCGCGGACGGGAAGATTTCCAGCGTGGTGGAGTGAACGTTTCGGGGGGGGAACGCAGCGGAGCGAACGCCTCATCTGGCTGGATTTTCCACGATTTCCGGAATCGAAGTCGCCGAAAGAATTTCTCCGCTGTTGTATGCGGGGGGCTGTTGGGGTAAAAGCGGGGTGTCCTTTTTAGGAAAAGATGAATCCTTTGTCCCGGAGCGGGGTTTACCCGTGCGCGGCGGCCCGGGATGCAGAGAAACACGACCCCCGGGTTAGAGAAACACGACAGATGAGCAGCGAGACTTTCAGCGGTTCCCGGCGAAACCCCGGCGGGACAGGGTGGTGTGTCCTATTGGCTCTCGTTGTTCTCGGTGCCGTGTGTGTCCGCGCGCAGCAGAATGACGCGGACCGCCCCACACCGCTCCAGGCACCCTCCGCGCTGCAGCGTCCCGGCGGAGCGGACGACGCCCCACTCGGTGATCGCGTCAGCCTCCAGTTCCCGCTCAACCCGGTCAACGACATCCTCAGCATTTACGAGCGTCTCATCGACAAACCCATCGTGAAAGACAGCTCTATTTTCGAAGGCCCCCAGGTCAGTCTGGTCACTCCCAGCGAAGTGTCCCGCGACGAAGCGATTCGTCTGATCGAGGCCGCCCTGCTGGTGAACGGCTACGTCCTCGTGACCGAACCCGACGACGAGAGCGTCAAGGTCCTCCTCGGCGGCGCACGCAAGGGCGGCAGCAGCCCCTCTTTCAGCGAGGGCGTGGTCATCTACACCGATGCGACCCTGCTCCCCGACGGGGAATCGCTCGTCGGTTTTTTCATGGAACTCGAGTTCGTCGATCCCGAGGACGCCGCGACCATTTTCAGCAATCACATCGTTCTCAATGAATTCGGTCGCATCACCCCGGTGATTCATCCTCGCGGACTCCTCATCACCGAGACCAGCCCCATCGTGCGGCAGTTGATCCGGGTGCGGTCCATCATCGATCATCCGGTCGACGACGCGCCGCTCATCACCGAGTTCGTGCAATTGGAGTACGCCGAGGCCAATGTTGTCGCCCAGATCATCCAGGCGGCGATGGACGCCCGCATGGTGGAACGCCAGCGCCAGAGCGAGTCGCGCGGAACCGTCACCGGCACCGCCGCCCCCGAGGCTTCGCAGCAGGGGGGCAACCAAAACCGCAGCGGGGGCAACGCCAACAACGCTCCGCAGCAGGCGCAGGCGGCGGGACGGAACGCCCGTTCCCGCAACGTCATGAACGGGGTCGGGACCGCCGATCAGCCCGCCGCCCAACTCATCCCCGACGATCGCATGAACCGCATCATGATCGTCGCCTCGCCGACCGATGCCGCCTACGTACTCGGGCTCATCGATCAATTTGACCAGCCTCTCGACAATCCCGAGCCAATGGAACGAAAGCTGAGATACGTCAAGGCCAACGACATCCTCCCGGTTCTCGTCGACATCCTCCAGGACACCGGGACCGGCCAGACCCAGCTCCCCGGTGGTCGCCAGATCGAAACCCGCACGACCCCGGTGACCTCTTCGCAACTATCCACCCTCAC
>CAYLJC010000240.1:0-5122 GCA_964383345.1 uncultured Akkermansia sp.
GACGACACCAAAGAAGGAGACCACGACCACACCGACCATGGCCTTGAGGATGAGTTCGAAGCGTTTGATCCCCTTGTTCCCGCTTTCGTAGAAGAAGTTGATGATCAGACCGAGGAGGAGGAGGATCACCCCGATGGCCCCGGTGGAGGCCAGGCCGGTGTTTTTTCCGGCGAGGAGATTCTGCTGCACCGCCGCGGTGGCGAGGGAGAACTGGGGCATGCACCAGACGATGTTGGCCATGAGGGTGGCGATGATCCAGGCCCAGGCGAGGACGGGGCTGACGTGTGTTTTTATCGCTACGAAAGGGCGCTGCCCGGTCGAGAGGGTCACGTAGGAGATCGCGCTCAGCATGATGACCCCGAGGATCATGGCGAGGGGTTGGAGCCAGAGCATGTGGTAGCCGGTGAAAACCCCGAGGTAGAGCGCGCCGGCGAGGGAGCCTCCGCCCAGAGAGACGGCTCCCTGGAGCCAGCCGGGTCCGGATTTTTTGGTGTAGGCACCCCATCGCTTCAGAAGAGGCTGGCCATTGATCACGTCGAGAGCGGCCGCTTCTTCTCTCAGTGGGTCGGATTGGCTCATACGATGGGGGGGGACAAGGGGCTTTCGAGTGATTTTGTGGTGCGATTCTAGCCTGTGGCGGGGACGCGTCAAGGTAAGGCTCGGCGTATTCTCGGTGTCCGCGCTTCGCCTTTGACCCGTATGGGTGCGGGTGCTACGCTTGCCGCCTTTCGATCGTGCCAGACTTTTATGAGCGACCCAGACGGCTCCACCAGCTACAAAGCAACCCTCCATCTCCCCGACACCACGTTTCCCATGCGGGGTGATCTGGTGAAGCGGGAACCCGCCCGCCTCGAAAAATGGGAGCGGGATTCGCTCTATTCCGAAATCATCAAAAAACGCAAGAGCGAGGGCGCGGAGCGATTTATCCTCCACGACGGACCTCCTTTCGCCAACGGCGACGTCCACATGGGCACGGCGCTGAACAAGGTGCTCAAGGATTTTGTCCTCAAGAGCAAAACCATGGCCGGCTACGAATGCCCCTACATTCCCGGCTGGGATTGTCACGGTCTCCCCATCGAGTTCAAAGTGGTCAAAGAATCCCGCGGACTCGACGCCCCGGAAATCCGCCGTCGTTCCGAGGCCTTCGCCCGGGAATACATCGATATCCAACGGAACTCCTTCCGCCGCCTCGGGGTTCTCGGCGACTGGGAAAATCCCTATCTCACCCTCTCGCCCGAATACGAAGCCGACATCATCCGTGTCTTTGCGACGCTCGTGGAAAAAGATCTCGTCTACCAGAGCCAGAAACCGGTCCAATGGAGCTACGGTGCCCAGACCGCCCTCGCCGAGGCCGAGGTCGAGTATGTCGATGTGAAAGACCCGGCCATTTTTGTGAAATTCCCCCTCGTCACCGGTGCTTTCGCCGGGGAAAGCGCCATGGTGATCTGGACAACAACGCCCTGGACGCTTCCGGCGAATCTCGGGATCGCGGTGCATCCGCACTTCACCTATGTGCGGGGTGATTTCACTCACGCGGAGCGCGGGGTGACGGAAAATCTGGTCCTGGTGAAGGATCTCGTCGAGAGCTTCGGGGAAAAAACCGGCTTTCTCCCGGCGGGGGAACTGATCGAATGCAAGGGCGCGGAACTCGAAGGCGCCGAGGCCCGCCATCCTTTCCTCGACCGCACTTCCCGCCTCATCCTCGCGGACTTCGTCACCACCGAGACCGGCACCGGCGCGGTTCACATCGCTCCGGGCCACGGGTCCGAGGACTATCTCGCCGGACAGCAGAACGGACTCGGGCTGCTTTCCCCGGTCGATGATCTCGGCAAATTCACGGACGAGGTCGGCGTGGATTCCCTCGTCGGGCAGCACGTCCACGAGTCGAACGTGCCCATCATCAAACTGCTCGCGGCGAAGGGCGCGCTCCTCGGCAAGGAGAACTATCTCCACAGCTATCCGCATTGCTGGCGATCCAAAACGCCCGTCATTTTCCGCTCGGTGCCGCAGTTTTTCATCCGCATCGATGCGCTCCGCGAAACCGCCCTGAAAGAAATCGACGCGGTGCGCTGGTTGCCGCACTGGGGACGCAACCGCATTTACGGAACGGTGGAATCCCGCCCCGACTGGTGCATTTCGCGCCAGCGCACCTGGGGTGTGCCCCTGCCGGTTTTTTACCACGCGGAGACCTCCGAGCCGCTCATCGACGCGGCGCTCGCCCGCAAGGTCGCGGATCTCACCGAATCGGGCGGCACCAATCTCTGGTTTGAAAAAGACGATGCCTGGTGGGCCGAAGCTCTCGGACTGCCCGCCGGGACGACCCGCTGCACCGACACCCTCGATGTCTGGATCGACTCGGGATCCAGCCACGTCGCGGTGATGGAACGTCACCCCGAACTGAGCTGTCCCGCCGATCTCTACATCGAGGCGACCGACCAGCATCGTGGTTGGTTCCAGAGCTCGCTCATGCTCAGTGTCGCGGTGCGGGACAAGGCCCCCTACCGATCAGTCATGACCCATGGTTTTGTCGTCGATCAGGACAAAAAGAAAATTTCCAAATCCGAGGCCAAAAAGTCGGGCAAACCGGTCGACGCGGCCTATTTCTACGACAAATACGGGGCCGACATCCTCCGCCTCTGGGTCAGCAGTGTCGATTGGCAGAACGAGGTGCCCTTCGGCGAAGATCTTTTCAAGCAGACCGCCGAACCCTATCGTCGCTTCCGCAACACCCTGCGCATCCTCCTCGCCAACCTCAACGATTTTGACGTGGCCAAAGACCGCGTCGCTCCCGCAGCGATGCCCCTGCTGGACCGCTGGATCCTCGAGCGGCTCCACCAGGTCGTGCGCGAATGCCGCGAGGCCTATGCCGCCTTCGAATTTCGCAAGGTCTTCAATACCCTGAACCAATTCTGCACCGCCGATCTCAGTGCCTTCTACATCGACATCACCAAGGACCGGATGTATTGCGACGCGCTCGATTCCCCGCGCCGGAGAGCTTCGCAAACCGCGATTCATCAAGTCTTCGATGGACTCGTGAAGCTGATCGCGCCCATTCTCGCCTACACCGCCGACGAGGCCTGGGAATACGCCGGCCATGACCGGTCGGTTCACCTGGAGCTTTTTCCCGAGGCCGATCCCGCCTTCGCCGGAAACGATGCCACCGAAAAAGTCGCCCACCTGACCCGCCTCCGCGACCTTGCCCAAGTCTCGATCGATGCCGCGGTCAAGGCCGACGAGTTCAAGAAACGCGAGCGCGCCGCAGTGGTTTTTCATCTCCCCGATGACGATGCCGCGAGAGAAGTTCTTGCCGGAGCGCACGAGGAAGCGCTGGAATTTCTCATGGTCTCGTCTTTCGTGGTGGAAACCGGGGAAGGTCCCGCCCGCGCCACGGTCGCGGTGACCCCCCACGAGGAATGCCCGCGTTGTCGCCGCTCCATCGAACTGTCGCCGGGCGGTGCTCTCTGCGGGCGCTGTGAAGAAGTTGTCGCGGCGCTCCCCGTCTCCGCCCCATGAAAAAATATTTCCTCGCCCTGAGCCTGCCGCTTTTTGTCCTCGATCAATGGACCAAATGGCTCATCGTTTCGAATTTCCCCGATTCGGTCAACGAGCCGGTGGCCCGGCGCATCATCGAAGTGATCCCCGGATTTTTTAATCTCGTCCGCGTCCACAACACCGGCATGGCCTTCGGCGTGATGAACGGAGCCGAACACGCCAACTGGTTTTTCGGGGCCATCGGAGTGATCGCGATGACCGCGATCACCATCCTCTGGCGCAAGGGCGGTTTTCCCGACCGCGTTTCCCGGGTTGCGGCCGCGCTTCTCCTCAGCGGGATTCTCGGAAACCTGACCGACCGCCTCCTTCCCGGGCGCGGCTATGTCGTGGATTTCCTCGACTTCCGGCTGCCCTTTTACGAGACTTTTTTTCCCGAGTCGGGCGGGCATTTTCCTTCGTTCAACGTGGCCGATTCCTGCATCTGTATCGCAGCCGGACTGCTCATCATTTCGGCCTTCCGCCAACCAACTTCCCCGTCGAAAAAACCGGTGGAAAGCTGAAACCCTCTTTTTTCTTTCGGAATCGTTGAAACCCTGCCATTTTCGCTTTGCCATGAAACCACAGCATCTCGCCGTTTCGTTTTGTTTTTTCGTCGCCGCCTCGGTCCTCTCCGGCTGCACCGCCAGGGATGGGGCAACGGTGTCCCCCACCGTAAAACCCGCTCCTCCCTGGCTTTTTGGCGGGTTTCAAAAACCGGACAATGCCGCTGCCCCGGCTCCCGCCGCGACCGCTCCGTCGGCACCCCAGGGTCCCGCCGCGGGGACGGTCAAGACCACCTATTCGGGCCTGAAGTATGAGGTGCTGCGCCCCGGGAGCGGCGCTCGTCCCGCTTCCTACAACCGCGTGAAAGTCCACTACCACGGCTATCTCCCCGATGGCACCGTTTTTGACAGCAGCGTGCAGCGCGGCGAGCCCGCCGTCTTTGGCCTTAATCAGGTCATCCCGGGCTGGCGCGAGGGCATCCCGCTGATGCAGGTCGGGGCCAAATACCGCTTTACCGTGCCGCCCCATCTCGCCTATGGCGCGCAGGGATCTCCTCCGAAAATCGGGCCGAACCAGACCCTGATGTTTGACGTGGAGCTCTTCGAGGTGCTTTACTGAGACGGGAAAAGGTTTGCGTCGTTTCCCGGAATATTCTATTTCCTCCCTACGAACCATTTGCTCCGCATGACCAAACCGACCTTCACGCTCTTCTTCTGCACCTTCCTCTTGTTCTCCGCAGTGGCTCCGGTTGAGGCCGGTCGCTTCGATCATTGCGAATGTGTCGGGGACTACACCCCGCCCCGAGGAGTGCTGAAAATGTTCACCACGAGAGTGCGGACCGAATGGGAGGAACGGCATCATTGCCTGCCCTGTGGCCGCAAGGTCCCCTACAAGGTGAAAGTGATCACCTATCGCGAGCGCTACACCGATGGGTCCTCGCGGACCTGGAAATGTGTGGTCGCGGGATCCGAAACGCCCCTCGATCTGGTCATCTCCGGCAAATAAGCACGGAGCGGCACCTCTCACGGCTTTTCCGTGACGATGCGCCACGAACCGAGTTGCCGGGCGACCGCTTCAAAGCTGAGCG
>CAYLJC010000241.1:0-5111 GCA_964383345.1 uncultured Akkermansia sp.
GTTGAAAACCCTCCCCTCGGCGCCCTTAGGATAGGGCTGGCATTTTGTGCCTTTTTCGCCTTATTCCTTCTCCAATCCGTAAAATTTTCATGAGTCGAAATTGTTCGATCGTCCTCCACGCCCACGTCCCCTGGGTGCGACATCCCGACGTGCCCCATTGCCTTGAGGAAGACTGGTTGCACAGCGCCGTGGTGGAAACCCATCTGCCTCTGCTCGAGATGCTGTTCCGCCTGCGGGAAGAGGGGGTCCCCTTCAAGCTCACCCTCAATCTTTCGCCCACCCTGCTGGCGATGTTGCGGGACAAGCTGCTGAAACGCCGCACTCTGGCGTATCTCGATCGCACCCTCCGGCTCTGCCGCGACGAGATCGAGCGGGGCGACATCACCGGCTACCGCGAGCTGGCCGAGATGTACGAGGACAGGTTGCACCGCTTCCGGGAACTCTTCGTCGATCAATGGCAGGGTGAGCTGGTCCACGCCTACGCCGATTTGCGCGACAGTGGTCATCTCGAGATCACCGCGAGCGCGGCGACCCACGGGCTCCTCCCGCTCCTCATGCGGGTGCCCGAAGCGGTGCAGGCCCAGGTGCGCGCGGGCATCCGCCAGTATGTGCAGTGTTTCGGTCGCATGCCGAAGGGCTTCTGGCTGCCCGAATGCGCCTACGCTCCGGCGCTCAGCCAGATCCTGAAACAGGAGGGACTCGACTGGACCATCGTCGAGGAGCACGCCCTCACGACTTCTCCGCAGGCGAGTGACGATTTCCCCTTCGTGCCGGGAGTGACCCAGGACGCTCTGATGGTCTTCGGGCGCGACCAGGCCAGCAGCAGCGAAGTGTGGAACGCCGACGAGGGATTCCCCGGCGACGAGCGCTACCGCGACTTCATGCACGACATCGGGCTGGAGGCCCCCATCGAATACCTGCGCGAGTACCTCGGCGAAAAAGGCGAACGTCAGTTCACCGGGCTGAAGTATTTTCGCTCCGCGCAAGAGGGCGAAGACAGAGCGCTCTACGATCCCGAACTCGCCTCCCGGGCGCTGGAGGAACACACCGTTCGTTTCATCAGCAGCCGCGGTGCCCAGCTCGCCGCGTTGGAGGCGCGGGGCGTGGAGAATCCCATCGTGGTTTGCGCCTTCGACGCGGATCTCTTCGGCCATTGGTGGTACGAGGGGACGGAATTCCTCGAGCGGGTCTTCCGCAAGGCGGCGAAGCGCAACGATTTTGTGTTCACCACACCGGGGGCCTACCTCGCGACACACCGGGAGACCACGTTTCCGCCCGCCGCGCCGGTTTCCTCCTCGTGGGGCGAAGGCGGGTATTTCGAGACCTGGACCAGTGGGGAGAACAATTGGATCTACTTCGAGATCCAGAAACGATCCGAGCAATTGGCCCGTTTTGTGAAACTGTTCGAAGAAAACCGCAGCGATTTCGACGAGGAAACGATCGCCCATCGCCAGCGCTGCATCCAACTGCTGACCAAGGAACTGCTCCTCGCGCAATCCAGCGACTGGGGTTTTCTCATGAAAAACGAACCCTCGCGCGGGTATGCGGAAAAACGCAGCCGTGAGCATTTCGCGAATTTCGACAAGGTCTGGGCCACCTCTCTCCAGGATGACGGCGGGTCTCTCCTCGACGAAATCGAGCGGGCCAACCCGGTCTTCTCCGACCTGCCGTGGAACATGTACGAACCCTATTCCTGATTCGTCCCTCCCATGGCAGACAACTACGTCTATTTCGATCTGGAGACCCAGCGTTCCGCCAATGACGTGGGCGGCTGGGATCGCAAGGCGGACATGAAAATGTCGGTCGGGGTAACCTACAGCACGGCCAGGAACCGCTACATGATCTACGACGAAGGCAACGTCCAGGCGCTCATCGACGAACTCTGTGCTGCCGATCTCGTCATCGGGTTCAACCACATCTCCTTCGATTACGAGGTGCTGATGGGATACACCATCCTCGACCTCAAGGAACAGACCAACAATCTCGATCTGATGATCGATCTGGAGAAAATCCTGCAGCACCGCCCCAAACTCGACGCGGTCGCCTCGGAATCTCTCGGCGAAAGCAAAACCGCCGTCGGCACCGATGCGATCAAGTGGTGGCAGGAAGGTCGCATCATGGACATCGCCGAATACTGCTGCTTTGACGTCAAAGTGACCAAACTGGTCCACGAGTACGGCGTGCGTCACGGACTCGTCAAATACCGCAACCGCTTCAACCAATCGCTCGATATTCCCGTGCAGTGGCGCTTGCCGGAGTAGCGGGCCTGTTTGCTTCACCGGACCCAGGACGGCGGTGGCCCGGTCAGGTCGATCTCAAAAACCGTCGGGCCGAGGAGCAGGAAGACCGTCGTGGTCAGGACCACAGCTGCGAGGTTCAGGAGGATGCCCACCTTTACCATTTGCCCGATGCGGATGTGACCGCTCGCGAAGATGATCGCATTCGGCGGTGTCGCCACCGGGAGCATGAAGGCGCACGAAGCCGAGATCGCCGCCGGAATCATGAGGACGAGCGGATGGATACCCGTCGCGGTGGCGACCGCCGCGAGGAGCGGGAGAACCATTTCCGTGGTTGCGGTGTTCGAGGTGAACTCCGTGAGAAAGGTGATCACCGTGCAGATCGCGCCCACCAGCATCGGAAGAGGAGCATTCTCCAGACCGACAAACTGCGCCCCGACCCAGTCGGAGAGGCCGGATGTCTGGAATCCTTTCGCCAGCGCAAAACCGCCCCCGAAGAGCAGGATGATGTGCCAGGGGATTTTCGCAAAGACGGCGGCATCGAGGAGGGTGCGATGTTCGCTTTCTTCCCCCTCGCGTGGGCGGCAGGGAATCATGAAGAGGAGCAGGGCCATCATCACCGCGATGGTGCCGTCATCGAAAAATTCGCCGAAGGGCAGCAGCGAGGTCCAGCCCACGATGCGCACACTTCCCAGATTGAGGTCCGCGCGGAAAATCCAGAGCAGCGCGGTGGTCACAAAAACGGCCAAAATCACTTTCTCCTCAAAACGCATCCGACCCAGGCGACGGTGCTCCTCGGCAATCAGGGCGGGATCGAGAATCAGCTCACGGGAAGAGCGGAAGCAGATTTTTGTCAGGATGACCCAGGTCACCGCAAGAAGGGAGAGGCTCAGGGGCAGGGCAAAGAGCATCCACTGGCCGAAGGAGATGTGGTAGCCGGCCTCGGTCGCAGCGGGGAAGCTCAGGTCGAAAAGCCGCACCAGCGCGAGATTGGGCGGTGTTCCCACGAGGGTGGCGATACCGCCGATGCTCGCGCTGTAGGCGATCCCGAGGAGCAGGGCGACGGAGAGGGTGGCGGTTTTTTCTTTTCCGAAGGTCTCCTCGGTCTGCCGGATCACCGCCAGACCGATCGCCAGCATCATGATCGCGGTGGCGGTGTTCGAGATCCACATGGAAAGAAATGCGGTGGCGAGCATGAATCCGAGAACGAGCCGGGGCGGATCCGATCCGAGAGCGCGAACGATGGTCAGGGCGATGCGGCGGTGGAGATTCCAGCGTTCCATCGCGAGGGCGATGAGGAAACCGCCGAGGAACAGGAAAATCACGTAATTCATGTAGATCGGCGCGAGTTCCTTGCCATTCATCACCCCGAACACCGGAAAGAGGACCAGCGGAAGGAGCGAGGTCGCCGCCATGGGAATGGCATCGGTGATCCACCAGACCGCCATCAGCACCGCCACCGCCGCCATGCGTTCATCGGCGGAGTGGGTCGGATCGAGTTCCACAAAAAAGAGCACCAGGAAAAAGAGCAGTGGGCCGGCCCAGAAGCCGCAACGACGGATCAGGACTGCGCGGGTGGAAGTGCCGTGGGAATCACTCATGTGGCGAGGGTGGGAGAGAGGATGGAGGGCGATGGAAGAGAGGTCAAGAGCGGACCTCGACGGTTCCGAACTACGTGCCCGTCATCTCCGGCGCGGAGCCGTTCCTCGCGGCATGACGGTTGCTCCTGAAATCCTCAGCCGAAGGGGGGAATTGAACCCCCGACCCACGCATTACGAATGCGTTCAAATGCTTTGGTATTCAATGAGTTACGACAGATCGGAGGGATTTGCGCGTGACTGCGCGATCCCGCGCGGTAATTCCCAGGTTGAAACTGCTCAATATCTGCTCACCGAGGGGCTCTCCCTGCTGGCGGAGTTGTTTCCAAACGCCGATCGATTACTGCGCCGCCTGTTCTCAAGGAACTCCGAATTCAACGCGGCCGACAAGGTCCCGATCCCCGTCCATTTCCAGCCCGGCGCAGTGTGCGGTTTCCATCATGGTAAGCTCTCCATCGTAGAGACCTCGATTGGCCTGAACTCTATTTTCCATAGCCAGAGCAATTTTAGGGCTAGGGCCAATAAATGATATTTCCTTCGAGCCACCTTCGTGACCGCTTTCAAAAAGTTGGCTCTCTCGTCCCTCATACCAAACTCCGCCGCAGACCGCATTTTCGTTGTAACTTGTTGATCGTCAGCAGTTAAGTAGGTCACACTGACCTCTCCGGAAAAAGTGGTGGTTTTGTAAGCAGTTGTTTACCAGCTACTTGCAAAGCACCAAAACCACACACTATGTGGTCTGGAGGTCCTCTCAGACCACACTAAGCGCCTACCTCAGACTTCGACAAGACCTCGAACCAGAATTTCAAGGGGTGATGGGCGGTGGCGCTGCTCAGGTAGGCGCCGTAGCACCAGAGGCGGTTGCACCGACCGTCTCCGTCGGTCAGGGGCAGGATGAGGAGCCTCTCCCAGGTCTTGGGACGTTGTTGCCCTCCGAGAGCCCGCTCGTTAATCTCTTTCAGGCGAATGGAGAGCCAGTACTCGTGGTTGGCCAGGGGACTGGCCGAGGGATGGGCGATCTCGAAGCGCGTCATGGGGAAGGATCCTCGGAAGGACCGGCCGGTGCCGGCGTCCACCCACTTCCATGGGTAGGAGGGTTGTTGCAGCGCAACCTCCGCCATGATGACTGTGTCCCTGGTCTCTTGCCAAGGGAGGCCGTCCAGGGGGGTAGGGGTGAGTCCTGAGGAGCTTTCTCCACTGCTCTGAATCCAGCAGGGACAGGACGGGGCTGGTGTCGCGTAGGGTTTGTCGGATCTTCTCCGGGAAGATGGACCAG
>CAYLJC010000242.1:0-1175 GCA_964383345.1 uncultured Akkermansia sp.
TTTTTAGATAAGGCATCCAAAATGGTAAAATCCCTGGATTATTCGCAAATTAAAATTAAATCCACAAGGTCTGAGAAAGCGAAAAAAATCTGCAAACCTTTGACATGACGGGCAAAAATCGCTTCGATGGACGGTGCCTGCGGTTTCGGATAGCGTGGGAAATAACGACAGCAATGTGGGCTGTTGATACTGTTCGCCTCAAAAAAATGGATGTTTTGCCACGATATCAGACATTCTGGAAACGATTTCTCGCAGGCCTTGTTGATTCACTATTACCGAACTTGAGACAGCAAGGATTTCATCCCACTTCAGTTTGGCCGATCGGCGTCCTTCCATTCCTCGCGGCGCGTTGAGGACAACGCGCCCTACCTTGGCAGAGTGAGCGCATTCCGCGCGAGGTGGCGTATATCCGAGCTTGCCTGATCTGAATCCGGGAATCATGCTCCCGCCATAAAAGCCATGAAAAACCGTTTCCTCCTTTCTTCGTTCCTCCTTCCGGCGCTGGCCGCGACAGCCCTGACACTCACTCCGATTGTCTCCGCCGGGGAAAAACTCGCCCCTATCTTCAACGGAAAAGATCTCACCGGCTGGAAGGCCCCCGAGGACAATATCTGGTGGCTCGTCGAAGACGGGATTCTCCAGGTTCGCAGCGGACCGGAGCAAAAGGGCTCGATCCTCTGGACCGAGAAGGAGTACGAAAATTTCGTCGTCGAACTCGAATTCAAGTTCGGTGAGGGCATCATCGACTCGGGCGTGCATGTGCGCGGCGACGACCAGATCCAAATCGGAATTTCGGGATCGCTGAAGCGCGACATGACAGGCTCACCTTACATTCCCGGGAAAGGCTATCCGGTCGAAGCCGAGGGAGTGAAAGAACTCCTCAAGATGGATGACTGGAACCACATGCGCATCGAAGCCACGGGCATGGAGTATGTCTGCTGGCTCAACGGCAAAAAGGTCATGACCTACACCTCGGACACCGGCAAGGCCAAAGGCCCCATCGGCCTCCAGCTCCACGCCAAACGGGACATGTCCATCGACTTCCGCAACATCAAGGTTGCCGAGCGTTAACTCTGAAGTGACTTTGCAGAGACTCCCGCGTCGCCGTCCGCCATGCCGAAATCCCCGAAACTTCCCCGCCGCTCTTTTTGCAAAGGCGTAATCGCCGCCGCACC
>CAYLJC010000242.1:1185-5088 GCA_964383345.1 uncultured Akkermansia sp.
CCTTCGCAGCGGCTCCCGCCATCGGCGCTCCCAACGAAGCGGCCCGGTCCGCATCCGCCACGCCCGAGGCAGCGCCCGCTCCCGCCGACGAATCGACCGCCGATCTCGTCATCATCGGCGGCGGCCTGGGAGGTTGCGCCGCCGCCTTGGCTGCGGCGCGTCACGGGCTGACCGTGCTCATGACCGAGGAGACCGACTGGATCGGCGGCCAACTCACTTCCCAAGCGGTCCCGCCCGACGAGAATCCATGGGTCGAGACCTTCGGCGCGACGCGCAGCTACCAGGATCTGCGCACCCGCATCCGGGACTACTACCGCAGAAATTATCCTCTCACCGCCGAGGCCCGCGCCCAGCCCTACCTGAATCCGGGCGGCGGAGGCGTCTCGCGTCTCTGCCACGAACCCCGCGTGGCGCTGGCGGCCCTGAACGAGATGCTCGCTCCCTTCGTCTCTGCCGGACGGGTGCGAGTGCTGCCGCGGCACGTCCCCGTCTCGGCCTCGACCGAGGGCGACCGGGTTGCATCCGTACGGGTGCGCGCGCTCGAGAGCGGACGGGAACTCGTCCTGCACGGGCCGATGTTCGTGGACGCGACCGAGACCGGCGAACTGTTGCCGCTCACCGGAACGGAATACGTCACCGGAGCCGAGGCCCGCTCCGAGACCGGAGAACCCCACGCCGCCGAGGTGGCGGGACCGCAGAACATGCAGGCCGCCACTCTCTGCTTTCCCCTGGAATACCTTCACGGTGAGGACTTCACCATAGATCGCCCCGATGAATGGGAATTCTGGCGGGACTACGTGCCGGAGCTCTCTCCGCCCTGGCCCGGCAAGCTCTTCAGCTTCGTCTACTCCCACCCCGCCACCCTGAAGCCCCGCGACTATGGGTTCGACGCGGAAAAAGGGACGGGCTTTTTTTACTACCGCCGCATCGTCGACCGGCGGAATTTCGCTCCCGGCACCTATGCGGGCGACGTCACCCTGGTGAATTGGCCGATGAACGACTATCTGCTCGGCAACTCCTTCGAGTGTCCCGCCGAGGAAGCGGCGCGGCATCTCGCGCGAGCCCGGCAGATGAACCTCGCCCTGCTCTACTGGTTGCAAACCGAAGCGCCCCGCGCCGATGGCGGCACCGGATGGAAAGGCCTGCGGCTGCGGCCGGACATGGTCGGCACCGAGGACGGCATGGCGAAGGCCCTCTACATTCGCGAGAGCCGGCGCATCCGGGCCGAGTTCACCGTCCTGGAACAACACGTCGGCACCGACGCGCGGATGGAGGCCACCGGAGCCAAGAAGGAAGATGTCCTCGCCGAGCGTTTCCCCGATTCGGTCGGCATCGGCAGCTACCGCATCGACCTGCATCCCAGCACCGGCGGCGACAACTACATCGACATCGGTTCCCTGCCCTTTCAGATCCCTCTCGGCGCCCTTCTCCCCCGGCGCGTTGAGAATCTCCTCCCCGCCTGTAAAAACCTCGGCGTGACCCACATCACCAACGGATGCTACCGCCTTCATCCGGTCGAATGGAACATCGGCGAAGCGGTCGGCGTTCTTGCTGCGTTTTGCGCCAAAAAGAAAAAAGTGCCCCGGGAAGTCCGGAAGCAAAGTTCCCTGCTCCGCGAATTCCAGAGTCTCCTGACCCGGGACGGCGTCCCCCTGAATTGGCCCAAGGCCACTCCTCGCTGAGATCCGATAAGGCGGCTTCCCGCTTGACCCGGGGCTCGTGCCGCGTGACTCGTTTCCGGTGATTTCCAGCCTCCACCTTCCCCTCACTCCCCGGCGCCGGGGGATGATCGTCGCGTTTGTCCTCGCGACCGTTCTGTTGATTCCCGCCGCACAGTGGATCGCCGGTTCGATCTGCGCGAGCCTCGCGGCCTGGCTCATCGCAACGGACGAGGAGCCGAAGCTGCGCCGCCGCATGGCCATTCTACTGGGTTGTGTGGTCCTACTCGGACTCACGGACATCAATCCCTCGCTCTCGAATGAAAACTTCCTCAAGGTCGGCGTTCCTTTCACCCTGGTCATCGTGCTCCCCGCGATCCTGCAGCAATTCGGGGACCGCGGGATCATTCGCTACCGTTTCTGGCCGGTCCACTGGCGGAAGCAAGACATTCTCTACACGGTCCTCTCGATTCCCCTCGCCTGGATCGTCCTGAAATCGTATGAATGGGGCAATCGCACCTTTTTCGAAGACGAACTTTTCCGCCACTGGACCCTCGGTTCGAAAGCCGATCCCGCCGAGATCCGCCGCCTTTTTGTCGGGATCAATCTGGTCGGGATTTGGGACGAACTTTTTTTCGTCAACACCGCCTTCGCCCTGCTGCGTTCGCTCTTTTCCTTTCGTCTCGCCAACGCGGTGCAGGCGGTGCTCTACACGGCGGTGCTCTACGACATGGCTTTCACCGGCTGCGGGATTTTTATCGTCTTCTTTTTTGCCTGGACCCAGGGGAGCATGTTTGAAAAATCCGAGAGCCTCCTCTGGGTTCTCGTGGTCCACCTCGTCGTCGATTATTTCCTCGTCGCCTTCATCGTGCAAAGCCACTATCCCGACTACGGACTCGATTTCCTCTGGCGAAAGGGATTTTAAAACAAAATGCGATACAAGAGTTTCCCCACCTGACACAGCGTAGCGTATATGGGGACTGGTCTTGCGCTCCGGGGCAGTGTCTACTTGGAGACATCGCCCGATGGCATCCCGAAAATGAAACCCTCCCTTGTTACCGGCGTTCTCACCGGACTCCTGCTCTTCGGTGGCCTCCCCGCCGCCGGGGAGACGCCCCCGCCGTCGCTGCTGCGCTCGGGAGACCGCATCGTCCTCGTCGGCAATACCCTCCTGGAACGGGCGAGACTCCACGGGCATCTCGAAACCACCCTGCAGATCGCCGTCGGGCCCACCGTCACAGGCATCACCTTGCGCAATCTCGGCTGGAGCGGCGATTCGGTTTTCGGGGACGCCCGCTCCTACTTCGGTCCGCCCTCGGAGGGACGCGAGCGACTCGCGAAGGCACTCGGCGAAACCAAACCGACCGTGATGCTGCTCTGCTACGGCACCGGAGCGGCCATGTCCGTCGACCAGGGCTGGACCCGGGAAGCCGCCCACGCCGACACCTCCGCCGCCGGATACGAAGCCAGTCGTGAGCTGTTTCTCAACGAGTACCAGGCTCTCCTCGAACGAGTTCGCGCCGCTTCCGGAGAAGGATTGCGGGAAATCGTCCTGATCGCTCCCCCACCGCTCGAAAATCTCGGGAAGCCGCTCCCCGATCAGGTCGAGAACAATCGGCGTCTCGCGGGTTTCCGCGACGGCATCCGCGAGTTGGCGAAAAAGAACTCGCTCCGGTTTGTCGATCTCTTCGCCGCACTCGGCGGAGATGATTTCCGGGGCGAGGTGGCCAACCCCGCCCTGACCGAGGACGGGGTCCACCACGGAGCCGCCGGGCACCATCTCATCGCCCGGGAACTGGCCAAAGGGCTCGGCTACTCCGAAAGCGTCCTGCCCGATCACGACCTGCCCGCCCGCGAGAAACTGAGAGCCGCTGTCATCGAGAAAGACCGGCTCTTTTTCCACCGCTGGCGTCCCGCCAACGAGACCTACCTTTTCCTCTTCCGCAAACACGAGCAGGGACAGAACGCGAAAGAGATCCCCCGGTTCGATCCGCTCATCGCGGCGCAGGAGAAAAAAATCGAAGAGGCGCGGGCCGTGGTGTTCGCCGGCCTTCCCAAAAACTGACATCCTCCCAAACATCTTTCCCCGGTTCCTATTCCCCCTTTTCCGCGACGACCGCCCCGCCTCATGACGCCAAGCCCCCTCCTCATCGCCACCGTCCTGGCGGTCACCGGCCTTTCCCCTGTCGCCGCGCAGAACGGGCTCCGCGACATCCCCAACACCGCGGTCGAAGCCCAGCTCGCC
>CAYLJC010000243.1:0-5068 GCA_964383345.1 uncultured Akkermansia sp.
ATACAGGTTCGATTCCTGTCGGGGATATTTGACCGCAGGGGAACGTGCCAACGTTCTCCGCATTTGGCTTCGGCATCCGATTCCATGCAACCGGCTGAGGACCGGGAGCTCCTCAGGGAGAGAGCTTTTTCAGAAACGCCGCGGGCGTCAGGGCGCGGACGGGGGAATGCCGGTAGTCCGGCAGATTGCGGGTGATGATGGAATCGGCACCCCAGGCGAGGGCGGAAGCCGATTGGAAGGCATCCTCGATATCGCGCATCGGCAAGGCAAGGGCACGGCGGGCCTCAGCGTCGCCGACCGCAGCCACCCTGACGATTTGGAGCAGCGGCTCCAGAAAGGCGCGCCCGGAACCTTTGAGCAGGTAGGCGCAATTGGTGAGGGAGTGCCAGGCCACCGCCGCGTTGCCGCCCGATTCCGCCCAGCGCAGCACTCCGGCGCTGGCGTTCACATGCGGAGCGCGGGCGAGGGCGACGTCGAGGAGGACGTCGCTGTCGAGCAGCACTTTCATCGTTCGAGGTGCTTCGATGCCAAGGCGTCGTAGAGCGGATCGGTACCGACCGAGGGCGAGCGCAGGGTGGCCGATCCGATCATCCCGTCTACCAGCGATGGCGTGGTCGGCGCGGCGGCGGATTCGAGGAGGGTCTCGATCAGGGCGGAGACACTGGTTTTGCGGGCGTGCGCGGTGCGCTTGGCCCGCTGGTGAATGGCGGGATCAAGGGTGATGGTGACGCGGGTCTTCATACGTATGCATTTTAAGGGATTGATGCATACGAGTCAAGAATTCGCGCGGGGTGACGTTCTCCGGCGGATTTCCCGGTCGCGTCGGGACCGCGCCCTGTTCATACCAGATCCGTTTCGATGCGGGAGGGGTAGAGGCATTTCAGCAGTTCGTCGTGGATGGTGGCGAGACGCTGTTTGCCGGTGATTTTTTTCTCGGTGTTGGAGTCGACGAGGAAAAAGCGGTCGATCGCGGCTCCGGCCTGGGTGCTGATGCGGGCGTTGAGGACTTCGGCCTCGAGATTGCCGAGGACGGTGAAAATGTCGTAGAGCAGGCCGATGCGGTCCTGTGCCTGGATTTCGAGGACGGTGGAGGAATCGTTGTCCTCGTTGGAGAGGTAGACGCGCTGCGGAATGTCGAAGTTCGGCGGTTCCTCCTGGGTGATGGAGGGTTTGACGCGCTCTTCGATGAGGGAGCGGAAGTTGACCTCTTTTTCTATCCCGAATTCGTCGTCCATGAGCTTCTGGATGCGCTCGATTTCGCGAGGCGAGGTGACGGGATTGAAGGTCGCGGTGCAGACGCGGAAAATGTCGAGCACGAGGTCGTCGGCGCGGGTGTAGAGATCGGCGGAGAGGATGTTGAGGTTGCGTGCGGCGAGGGCACCGGCCACCTTGGCGAGGAGGTGGTGACGGTTCCATCCGGCGACCTCGAGGACGCTGTAGCCCTCGTTGGGCCGGGCTTCCCAGCCGAGCACGGGGATGAGGCTTTCGTTGCCGGGTTTCCGGATGCGTTGGAAGAAGCGTCGGAACAGTTTTACGTGGCGGGTGATGCTGGTGGAGCCGCGGTGGCGGAAATAACGCCCGGGCATGGCCGAAAAATGGGCCTCGATCTCTTCGCGATAGTCTTCGGACAGCTTCGCGAGAACCTTTTCTTTGGTCTCGGAGACGGGGCGGGTGAATTCCTTGCGGTATTTGGCGCGATCTTCGAAATAGGAGGTGGTGCGGCGGTGCAATTGTGCCATCAGCGAGGCCTTCCAGTCGTTCCAGGCCTCGTCGTTGGTGCCGTTGGAATCGACGTAAGTGAAAAGGTGGAGCGCCTCCATCGAGGAGACGTTTTTCATCGCGGCGGCAAATTCGGTGATCGTTTCGAGATCGCCGATGTCCTTGGTGGTGGAGGTTTTCCAGAAGGTCAGGTGATGATCGACGAGGAAGATGATGAGCCGGAGCCGGTCGCCGGTGTAGGCGAGTCGCTGGCAGACCTTGGCGGCGAGGATGGCGCTGGCGTCCTCGTGGTGACGCACATTTTCCGCCCTTCCGGTGTCGTGCAAAAGCAGGGCGACATACAGCGCGACGGGATCCTCCATGTCCTGGAAGATGCGGCGGAAAAACTGTTTTTTGGGTTCCTCGGAGTGAATCAGTTCATCGAGCACTTCGATGCAGCGCAGGGTGTGCTCGTCGGCGGAATAGCGGTGGAAAAATTCGTGCTGGACGAGGTCGGTGAGCTGTCCGAATTCGGGGATGTAACGACCGAGGAATCCGACCCGGTGCATGCGGCGGAAGATATGGGCGACCTGCCCGCGGTTTTGCAAGATTTCCTCGAAGGTGTTGCGGTTGGCTTTGCTGCGGCGGAAATCGTCGTCGATGAGGTCCCAGTGCGATTTGAAGAGCTTGCGGATCTCGGGGCTGGTCTGCAGGTTGCGCCGCTGCGAGTGGAGGAAAAACCGCATCATGCGGGCGGGGTCTTCTTCGAAAATCTGGTCGTGTTCGGGGTAGAGGAGTCCGAGCCGGGCGATGAACCCGTCAAAGGCTTCCTCGGTGGAGACCTGCCGGGCGAGGAAATGGAAAACGGGGATGCGTTTGGTATCGTCCCCGACAATCTCCAACTCGAAGACCTGCATCAAGGAGGTGCTGTGCTGGAAGAGATTGCGGGTGTGCCGGTAGTAGTCCCGCATGAAGGTTTCACTGCGTCGCAGGATGTTCTCTCCTGGAAATCCCAGTTTGGTCGCGACCACTCCCTGGAGGCGCAGAGTGAGGATGTCGCCGGCCTTGCCTTGCTGGCTGTAGTGGAGTTCGCTGCGCACCCGGATGAGGAATTCGAAGGCTTCTTCAATCTCCTGGAAAGCCGGTTGGGTGAGTTTGCCCTCGCGCACGAGGGCCTTGAGGTCGCGCGATTCCCGCAGGACCCACAAGACCCAGATGAGGTTGTGGTGGTCCCGCAGTCCGCCGCAGCCTTCTTTCACGTTTGGCTCCTGCAGGTGCGGGGTGCGACCGTATTTCTGGTGGCGGGCGCGGATGTCGCGGCTGCGCTCGGCGAGGTAGCTTTTTTCGTAGCCGCGGATGCAGTGCTCGAAGAAGGCTTTTTCGAACTTCGCGAAAAGGGCGGCGTCACCGGTGACAAAGCGGGCATCGAGCAGGGTGGTCTTGGTCTGGTGGTCTTTGTTGGCGAAGGCGCAGGCCTCTTTGATCGAACGGACCGGATAGCTCACCCGGAGACCGAGGTCGAAAAGCATCAGGGAGACGTCGTTGATCAATCCAGTGACGACCGGGGCGAGCGAGAGGGAGGATCCCGGGACGAGGAACTGCAGGTCGATGTCGCTTCCGGGATTGAGCTGGGCGCGACCGTAGCCTCCGCTCGCGACGATGGTGACGGGATGGGCCAGACCGGTTTTTTTGACCGCGTCGGTCTCTTCGAGAAAATGACGGAAGACATCCTCCAGCAACACATCGATGAGGCCGGAGCGCCGGGTGGCGATCTCGATGCCGCTTCCCCCGGCGGTGTGGGCGTCGCGGATCTCCTTGCGTTCGGTCTTGAGGAACTCCTTGTAGAGAGCGAGCATGGACCGCTTTTCCCCGGACGCCGCTTTGATCGTATCGAGGGTGTCTCCGGCCTTTTTCCGGGCGGCTTCAAGGAGTCGGGAATGGGGCATCGTGGCGCGAATTAACGGGATAACGGGAGGAATGCGAAAACAATTTGCGTGGATTTCACGCCGCCCTCACGCAGGTTCCGTGCCGTTTCGTTCCGCGTTCAGTAGCGCTGCAAGGGTGCCACTTTCCTCGCCTGCGGAGCCGATCCGGGCGGACGGGGCGCGGAGATGCGCTCGTCGGGGACGGCGGGCGACGGAACGAGACTGGCGGGAGAAATGGGTTCGGCGATGAGCGGAGCGGGGCGGCGCTGGATTTCCCTCCGATCGGTCGGCGGCGGGTCGTGAACGCTGCGGCGGTCGACGGGGGATTCGTGGACCCGCAGATTGGGGTGGTAGGCGATGGCGTCCTGATAGTTCAGCCAGAGGGCGTTTTTCGCCGCGAGCAGGCCCAGCAGCATCGAGACCACGGCGAGCCCGAAACCGATGCGGTTGCGCTGAATGCCGATCATGATGGTCGCGCCGGTGCAGAGCACGAGGAGCCGGAACTGCGACGAGGTCGCGAGCCAGTCGCTGGTATTTTGGGCGAAACCGCTGACGCGCGCGGGGAATTCGGTTTTGTAGACCTGGGCCATGCGGGGCTGGGCGGCGAGGCGGGCGTCCCGGTAGGGAAAGTAGGAGAGGGCGGCGACGCCGAGGACGATGACCGCGATGGTCTGGAGACGGGGTGCCTTCATTGCAAACCCGACCGCAAGCAGGATCACTCCCACAAAAAGACCGTAGAAAATGAGAGGTTCGATCAGCAGGTAGCGATACTCGGCATCGCCCACCGCGGAGAACAGCTTTTCGATTTGAATGATAAATTCGCTCATGAGCAACAGGGGCGAAGAGGCGAGGGAGGCAGGTTCGGGGAGATCGGAAATTCGGGATTCAGAAGAGGGGCAGGAGATTCAGAAGAGGGGCAGTTGCTCCTCGCCGCTCGCGGCGGGAGGAGTGAGACCGAGTTTCCGGTAGGCCAGGGGCATCGCGGAGCGGCCCCGCGGGGTGCGTTTGAGGTAGCCTTTGAGAATGAGGTAGGGTTCGTAGACCTCGTTGATGGTCGCCTCGTCTTCGCCCACGGCCACGGCGATGGAGTTCAGGCCGACGGGACCGCCGTTGTATTTGAAAACGACCGCCTCGAGGATGCGTTTGTCCATTTCGTCGAGACCGTCCTCGTCGATGTCGAGCATGGCGAGCGCGGCGCGGGCGACCTCGTGGGTGATGACGTTGTCGGCCCGGACCTGGGCGTAATCGCGCACCCAACGCAGCAGGCCGTTGGCGATGCGCGGGGTGCCCCGGCTGCGGGATCCAATCTCCAGCGCTCCGGGGTCTTCGATGGGGATGCCGAGGAGACCGGCGGATCGTTTGATGATGATGACCAGCTCTTCAGGGGAATAGTAATCGAGTCGGTTGGTGATACCGAAGCGGGAGAGGAGCGGGCGGGTCAGCAT
>CAYLJC010000244.1:0-5055 GCA_964383345.1 uncultured Akkermansia sp.
GCCGAGATTCCGAAGCTTTTCACGATTGAGACCTTTTGCAAAATGGTCCTCCGCGAGCAGCGGGCCGGTGCCTGAGGGGTTGCCTTTTGCAAGGAACGGAGACCGCGCGACGCTGCTCCGCGATTTGATTTTTCCCAAGCCGATGAGCGATCATTTCCGCGCCTTCTCCTTTGTGGACAGGATTCACGGGGAGGAGACCGGGAAACACCTCTCCGGGGCCTATCACATCCCGCCGGCGGTGGAGACGTTTCCGCTGTCTCTCGTGGCCGAGTCCATCGGGCAGCTCGCGGCCTGGTCGGCGATGGCGGCGATGGATTTTTCGGTGCGCCCCGTGGCCGGGATCGCCGGACGGGTGGAATTCTCGGGCGAGGTCGGTCCCGGTGACATTCTCGAACTCGAAGCCACCCTCGCGAAAGCCGACGGGGAAGCGGTCGCCTACGACGGGGTCGCCCGGGTCGACGGTGCCGTCGTGGTGCGGCTCCACGATTGTCTCGGTCCCATGGTGCCGCTGGTTGATTTCGACGATCCCGGTGCGCTCAGAGATCGCTACGACCTGCTCTCGACCACGGGGGCGACGCCCGGTGTTTTTGGCGGAGTGCCTCGTTTGGCGGCGGAAAAAACCGGGGGTAATCCCGGCGAGACCGCCGAGGGACGATTTGTGATCCCAGAATCCGCGTCCTTTTTCGGAGACCATTTTCCACGGCGTCCGGTGTTTCCCGGCACGCTGCTGATGCACGCGAATCTCGGTTTCGCCCTTGCCCTCGCCGCCGAGCGGACAGGGGACGACACCCGCTGGACTCCGCGGGAGATGAGGGATGTGAAAATCCGCTCCTTCATGGCCCCCGGAGAAACGCTCGACCTCAAGGCCGCCGTGGAGGAAGCAGACGTAGATTCCGTCCTGATTCTGGTGGAAACCCGCCGGGGGAAACGCCTCACCAGCAGCACCCGTATCCTGCTCAACCGTCTCCCGTGATGATCCCAATGAAAAAACGCAGCATCGCCGTGACCGGTATCGGCATGGTCACCCCCGTCGGAAATACCGCCGCCGAGACCTGGTCGGGTCTCCTCGCCGGGAAAAGCGGAGCCGCACCGACGCGGAGCTTTGACGCGAGCGGCTTTTCCACCACTTTCAGCGCCGAGGTGAAGGACTTCGACGCGGAGAGTGTGATTCCCAATCGCAAGATCCTGAAATACGCCTCGCGATCCCATCGTTTTGCTCTCGCCGCCGCGGCCGAGGCGCTCGCGGATGCGGGTATCGCTCCGACCGAAGCGGATTCCCATCGCTGGGGCCTCGCGGTGGGCGCGGGGATGCTTTCGGTCGGCTACGAAGACCTCACCGTGGTGCATGACCACGCCGCGCCCGACGGGGTGTTTGATGCCGACGGTCTGATGAATCCCGACTTTCCGGGAAACGTGGTCAATTTCTGCCGTTGGCAATCCAACGCGGGCCAGGCGCTCCTGACGAAACAATTCGGCATCCGCGGGTATGCGACCTCGGTGCACACCGCCTGCGCCTCGGGAGGGCAGGCCATCGGAACCGCTCTGAAGGTGCTGCGCCGGGGCCAGTGTGATTTCATGCTCGCGGGCGGTTTTGATTCCATGATCAATCCCACGGGTATCTCGGGATTTTGCCTCCTCGGAGCGCTCTCGACCGACAATGACAATCCGACCGGAGCGAGCCGTCCTTTTGATGCGACCCGCAACGGTTTTGTGCTCGGGGAAGGAGCTGGTTTTCTCGTGCTGGAGGATTGGGAAAAAGCCGTCGCCCGCGGTGCGACGATCTACGCCGAACTCGCCGGTGACGGGAACTCGCTCAGTTGCTACCGCATCACCGACTCTCCGCCCGACGGCAACGGACCGATCCAGGCGATCGAGCAGGCCCTCGGCGATGCCGGGATCACCGCCGCCGAGATCGACTACGTGAACGCCCACGGCACCTCAACGCAGATGAACGACCGCAGCGAGTGCGCCGCGCTCAAGGCGGTGTTCGCCGGGCGCATCGACGAAGTGAAGGTGAGTTCGACCAAAAGCTCCATGGGTCATCTCATCGCCGCCGCCGGCGCGGTCGAAGCGGCGGTCTGTTGTCTCGCGATCCGTCACCAACTCGCTCCGATGACCGCGAACTACAAAACACCCGATCCCGATTGCGACGTCAGTCTCATCACCGGTGCCCCCCGGTCGATGCGCATCCGCGCCGCCCTTTCCAATTCGCTCGGTTTCGGCGGATCGAACAGTTCGCTCGTTTTTCGCCACCCGGAGGAGGTCCAAGCATGAAAAAAGCCGGAGAAAAAATTGTCATCACCGGAAGCGGAATCGTCTGCGGAGCCGGTGCCTCCGTCGCGGAGGTCTGGGAACGGCTCGAAAAAGGCGAGACGGCGGTGGCTCCCTTCACCCGGTTCGACGGGGCCAACTGGCCGGTCAAAGTGGCGGCCGAGGTCCGGCAGGACAACCGCTTTCTCGTGTCGGACCGCAAGTTGCACAAGACGATTTCCCGCACCGACATGTTCGGCATTTACGCGACCGAGCAGGCACTCGACGATTCGGGGCTTCCGCTCCATCGGGAAGGGCTCGGGGAGGCGGAAACGGAGGTGTTCAACGACCGCACCGGGCTCATCGTGGGGACCGGAGGCGGGAACTACCACAGCAACTACGATTTCCTCCCGTTGATGACCGAGGCGAAGGCCGCTCCGGAAGGGGAGATGGTTCGCTTCGGGCGCGAACTGGGGAACCAGGTTACGCCGATGTGGCTGCTCAAAAATCTCCCTAACAATGTTCTCTGCCACGTCGGGATTCGGGGCCACTACAAAGGGACCAACGCCTGCATCACGAACCAGTGCGTCAGTGGTGTCCTCGCCGTGGCCGAAGGGGCTTCGGCGATTTGGAACAACGAAGCCGACCGCATCGCGGCGGCGGGACACGACGCGCCCTTCGAGCCGGAGATGGTCTACTACTACCACCGGCTCGGGTTGATGTCGGGCGAAGCACCACGGCCCTTTGACGCGGCGCGCGACGGGACCGTTTTCGGGGAAGGGGCCGCCGCCGTGGTGCTGGAGCGCGAGACCGACGCCACGGCGCGAGGCGCGAAAGTGCTCGGGGAATTTCTCGGTTTCGGCTGCTGCGGAGAAGCGAGCGGCATCCTCGACCTCGAGCCCGATGGCGACGGGGTCAAGCGGGCCATCGAGGCCGCCCTCGCCGACGCGGGGATCACGGCGGACCAGGTCGGATTCATCTGCGCCCATGGCAACGGCAATCAGGCCTCCGATTCGAGCGAATCGCGGGGCATTCGCGGGGTTTTCGGCGAGGACATCCCGCCGGTGACGGCGTTCAAATGGGCCTACGGACATCTCATCGCCGCCTCGGGTATCGTCGATCTGGTCATGGTTCTCGAGGTGCTGAAACGTGGCCTCATTCCCGGAATCGCGACCCTCGGGGAAGTGGACCCGCTGATCGCTCCCTTTCCGATCTCGTCTCAGGCGACGACCCCGCGCAGTGATGTCGCCCTGCTGATCTGTCGCGGTTTCGGCGGGATGAACGTCGTCCTCGTGGTGAGGGGAGTCTCGTGAGATGCGCAGCGGAATCGATACCGTCGAAATCACCCGTATCGAGAAACTCCTCGACGATCTCGACGAAGCCGCCTTGCGCGATTTTTTCTCCGCCGAGGAACTGGGCGACGCGGGAAAAGAGGGCGGTTCGGTCCGCGCCCAGAAGCTCGCGGCCCGGTTTGCGGCGAAAGAGGCCTGCTGCAAATTATTCCCCAAAGAAATTTGCCTCGGGACGATCGAGCCCTACGATTTCTCCGTCTCCCGCGATGGTTACGGTCAACCCGGCATCGTCGCGAGCGAACGCGCCCGCGCCGTGATGAACCGGCACCGGGTCGCCCGCATTTCCCTGTCCATGACCCACACTGAAACCAGCGCGACCGCGATCGCCTCGATCGAGCCGGCGGAAATGATCGTGCCGTGGTACGGAAAACTTATCTATCATCTCCTCCCGCTGCGTCGCCGCGTCGTCATGGAGAATCTGCGGCGCGTTTTCGGCGAAACCCTCACGGAATCACAGATCGTGGAAATCGCGCAGGCCTTTTACGGGCATCTGGTGAAATTTCTCGGGGAGTTTGCGATCCTGCCGTTCCTGTCGGAGGCGAGGAAGGAAGCGCTCATCCGGATCGAGGGCGGGGAGCATCTCCTCGCGGCCCTGGAGGAGGGGAAGGGCGTGCTCCTGCTCGCGGGACACTTTGGAAACTGGGAGGTCTCGACGGTGACGGGCATCGCGCGGTTCCGCGAATACCATGGACGCTTTCACTTTATCCGGCGTCCCCTCAAGCCGAAGTGGTTGAATGACTTCGTGATGCGGCGTTTCCGCAAGGCGGGATTCGGGACGCTCGACAAGGCGGGGTCGCTCGACGAGATCCTGGAACTGCTGGAGGAAAATCATATCGTCGTCTCGATTTTCGATCAGTTCACGATCCGAAAATACGGCATCGCCTCGGAGTTTTTCGGTCATCCCGCGCACACCTTCAAGAGCCTCGCGGTCCTCGCCCAGTGTACCGGGGCACCGGTGATTCCCTCGTCGAGTTGGCGCGAACCCGACGGGACGCACGTGCTCCGCTTCGAGGCCCCCGTGGAAATCGTGACCGAGGGGCGCACCCGCGACATCATCTCGACAAATACGAAACGGTTCAACGAAGTGCTCGAGCGCATCATCCTGCGGCATCCCGAGCAGTGGATCTGGATGCACAAGCGCTGGAAGCAGGTGCGGGAGGAGCGCTGAGGCGTGTTGAAAAGCCGCAGGGGTGCGAGGACGAAATGCGCGTGAATTCCGCCCTTGCCCCATGATCGGGGCGGGGGTTATTCTCCCGAAGCCATGTCTGGAAAGCCACCTCTTCTCGAACCGTCCCTCTGCCGTGTCCGGCAGGACCGTCTCCGCTCCTATCTCGCCGCGAACGAGCTCGATGGCGCCGTCTTTTTCGACCGCCACTACATCCACGGGCTCACCGGATACTGGCACGGCCAGCCGCTTACTCCCGTGGCCCTGCTCGTCAAAGGGGAAGGGACT
>CAYLJC010000245.1:0-5038 GCA_964383345.1 uncultured Akkermansia sp.
GGCCTTGAGGGTTCCGAGGAGGGCCGCGATCATCCCGGGGGAACGATCCACCAGCACGCCGACGTTGTCACCGGGGACGACCCCGGCCTCGATCAACTCGCGGGCGACACCGTTCCCATGCCGGTTCAGTTCGCCATAGGTGACATGGGTTTCCCCGAAGATCACGGCGGTCTCTTCGTCGTTTTCCTTCGCCACCGCAGCGACGAGATCGTGGAGCAGGGCGTCCCGTTCGTAGGCGGCCTTCGTCTCGTTGAGATCGACGAGAACCTCGCGTTCCCCGCTTTCACTGAGCAGGTGGATCTCCGATATTTTCGCCGAGGGATTCTCGGAAATTTCGCGGAGAACCTGTTCGTAGAGCCCGCTGAGGGCGGCGATGGTCGCCTCGTCGAAGAGATCGCGGTTGTATTGCCAGCATCCGAAAAGCTGACCGCCGGCTTCTTCGAGGGTCAGGGTGATCTCGAACTGGGCCTGGCGGGTTGTCAGATCGATCGTCTCCATCGAGAGATCGCCGACGTGGAAGGTGTGACCGCCCTGACCGATCAGGAAAACAGCGATCCCTTCATCGTCGATGCCGGGCACTTTTTCCATGGAGAAACTCACCTGGAAGAGAGGCGAGCGTCCCGCGTCGCGCACCACCTGGAGCCGGTCCACCATGCGGGCGAAAGGATACTGCTGGTTTTCCAGCGCGCCGCTGACCCTTTCGCTGTTCGCCGCGAGATAGTCGACCACAGTCTCCTCCCCGTCGATGACGCTGCGGAGCGGCACGGGGTTGATGTAGTACCCCACATTGCCGCGGAGTTCGGGCTGGGTCCGGCCCGCCAGCGGTACGCCGATGACGATGTCCTCCTGCTGGCAGTAGCGGTGCATGAGGAGGTTGTAGGCCGAGAGCAATGTCGTGAAAAGAGTCACGTTGTTTTTCTTCGAAAGCTCTCCGACGGCGTCGGTGAGGTTCTCGTCGAACTGGAAGCCATAGGTCGCACCGTTGAAAGTCTGCACGGCGGGCCGGGGGCGGTCCGTCGGGAGATCGAGGGCGGAGGGAGCCCCGGCGAGGTGTTCTTTCCAAAAGTCGAACATGCGCTCGCCCGAATCGCTCTCGAGATGGGATTTCTCCCAGTTCACGAAGTCGGCGTAAGTCGCCGCGATCGGCTCGACCTGCGGTGTGCGTCCCATTTTCGTCGAGAAATAGTACTCGATGAGATCCTGGATCATGACCGCGATGGACCAGGCGTCGGAGACGATGTGGTGCATGCTGAGAAGCGCGACGTGGGCGTCGTCCGCCGTGCGGAAAAGCTCCAGCCGCACCACCGGACCGCGTTCGAGATTGAAGGGGCGATCCGCGTGTTCGCTGATGAGCCGCTTGAGCTGCTCGTCGTCGAGGGTGGTGCAGTCGTGCTCGCGGAAATCGATGGTGCGCCCTTTCTGGACCACCTGGACGGGCTCGCCGTCCCGGGTCGTGAAGGTGACGTCGATGAGCGGATGACGCTCGAAGAGCAGCGCGAAGGCCTTCTTCATCGCATCGATGTCGAGCAGCGGACGGAACTTGCCGGAGAACACCAGATTGTAGGCCGAAGAATCCGGAGCGAGACGATTGAGGAACCAGAGCGCCTTCTGTCCTTCGCTGAGCGGGAACACTTCGGGCATGGTCCCGGTCGCTTCAAAGGGCACCAGCGACGAGGCATCCACCCCGCCCTCGGAGTTGGCGCGGTTGCCTCCGGTTTCGATGAGTTTCTCCAGCACCGGGATGGAGAGGTCGCGGATATTGGGACCGTTGAGGACCGATCCCATTGGCATGGACATGCCGAGTTTCTCCTCGATGCGGTTGACCAGTTCGATCGCCATGAGGGAGTCGAGTCCGAGATTGGTCAGCGGGGTGTCCTTGTCGAGGCGCGAGGCATCGGTCCCGAGAACCGCTCCGACCTGGGCGGCGATGAGATCTTCGACGAGACCGAGACGCTTTTCGGGCGAGGTTTCGAGGATGCGGGCGGCCATCGAATCGCCGCCTCCGGCGTTGGTCCGCGGCACCACGTCCACAAACATGTTCGAACCCGAGACCGAGGGACTGAAGCGCGCCAGGGCGGCCCAATCACAGCGGGCCGTGCCGAGCTGCGCCGTGTCGGAGGGAGCCCCGAGGCCGAAAAGGTAGAGCGTTTCCTCCATCGTCGTCGCTCCGAGGCCGACCATTTCGAGATACTGCTGGGTTTTCTCGTTCCGGGCCACGAAGCCGGCCCCTTCGAGAGCACCCCAGTTGAAGGTCAATGCGGGCAGGCCGAGCGAGCGCCGGTAATGGGCGAGTTGGTCGAGAAAGACGTTCCCCGCGTTGTAGTTCGACTGCTTCACCGCACCGATCACGGCGGAGAAGGAGGAGAAGCAAATGAAATGCTCCAGGGGAATGTTGAGGGTGGCCTCGTGGAGATTCCACGCCCCCAGCATCTTCGGCAGGAGCACCCGGTCGAAACGTTCCTCGTCGAGGACCGCGAGGAATTCGTCGTCGAGGACCATAGCTCCGTGGATCACACCGATGAGCGGGGCGTCCCCTTTCTGAATCCCGGCGATGATGCCATCGAGATCCTCGCGGGAGGTGATGTCGCCGCGGGCGTCGATCACCTCGACGCCGGAGGCGCGCAGCCGCTCGATCGTGGCGAGGGATTCCTCGTTCGGACCGGAGCGACTCATCAGGGCAAAATGACGCGCCCCGTTTTTCGCCATCCAGACGGCCAATTCGAGGCCGAAGCCCCCGGCCCCGCCGGTGATGAGATAGGTCCCCTCGCTGCGGAAACGGTGCCCTTCCTTGGTCGATTGTCCGACCGGAATCTCGGGCAGGTCGAAGTCGAGAACGTTCTTCCCGATATGCTTGCCGGCGGCCATGTAACGGAAGGCCTCGACCACTTCGGTGACCGGGAAGACCTTGTTCGGGAGCGGCACGTAACTGCCGTCGGAGAACATCTCCTCCAGCTCCGAGAACATCCGCGCGATGTAGGCGGGTTTGCTCTGGAGATGCTGGGCGAGGTCGATGACAAAGAAGCTGATATTGTTGCGCAGCGGTTCGAGACCGATTTTCGAATTCCCGTAGACATCGACTTTTCCGATCTCCATGTAGCGTCCGAAGGTCTTGAGGACGCTGAAGTTTTTCGGAATGAAATCCCCCGCGAGAGAGTTGAGGACGGCGTCGACTCCTTCGCCTCCGGTGATCTCCATGATCTCGTCGGCGAACTTCAGGGTGCGTGAATCGAGAACATGATGCACCCCCATGTCCTTGAGGAGCTGAAGCTTTTCCGGGCTGCCCGCCGTGGAGAAAATCTTAAGCCCGAGGTGTTTGGCGATCTGGATCGCGGCCTGCCCCACCCCGCCGGTGCCGGCGTGAATGAGGATGCTCTCCCCCTTCTCCATGCGGGCGAGTTCGTTGATCGCATAGTGCGATGTCAGGAAAACGGTCGGGAGCGTCGCCGCCTCGACAAAACTCATCGAGTCCGGCATGCGGAACACCATGTTGCGGTGTACCGTGACGTAGCTGCGGAAGCAGTACGGAGCCATGCCCACGACCTTGTCTCCCGGCTTGAGATCCGTCACCGCCGATCCGACCCTAACGATCACGCCGCTGAAATCATCGCCAAACCATTTCAGGTCGACCGGCTGCCCCGGGTAAATCCCGAGGGCCTTCATGACATCTCGGAAATTGATCCCGCCCGCTTTGACGAGGATCTCGATCTCTTCCGGCCCGGGTTCGCGGCGAACCGTTTCATTGAGGGAGAGGTTCGTGAGGATTCCCGGTTTGTCGATCTGGAGACGATAGGGCTGCACCTCGCCATCGGCCCGCACCGCATTGCTGGTGCGAAGCGGGAGATCGTCGGACTTGACCCGATGGACCCGGCGCACGTAGCGTCCGTTGCGACGGAAGGCGATCTCGTGTTCGCGCTCCACCAGGAGGATTTCCGCGACGATATCCTCGATTTCAAACGCACCGGCGCGGGGATCGTCACCGATCCGGGGATCGAGATCGATCTGGGTCCAGTAATAATCCGGGTGCTCGTTGTTGGCCACCCGGAGAAGACCGGTGAGCGGAGCCGAGGCAAGTCCGGGGAGGGATTCGCCCGGTTCCACCGGCATCGTGCCCCGGGTCAGGAAAAAGACCCGGGGTTTCCTCGACCACTCGCGCGCGGTGAGGGATTTGACGAGGGCATGGGCGAATCGAACCCCCGAATCCTGCGCCGCATTGAGTGTCTCGAGATCGAGGATCGCGGCGACGGGATGATCGAGCGAGAGGGTATGGACGACGGCACGGACGCAACGCCCCGCTTCCGCGAGCGCGTCGAGGGCCGTTTTGATCGCCGCGACACTGCCGTCCACTGCGAGGACTTCGACTTCTTTCCCGGCGAATCCCTCCGCGAGTTTCTCCGACATGCCCGAGGCGTCGGTGGTCACAAGGAGGACGTCGCGGACGGAGCCGTCGGTCTCCCCTGCATTTGCGGCGGGTTCTTCTTTCTCGGCATCGGTCTCCGTATCGAGAGCGAGAGGCGCGCGGGCAACAAGACAGGCCTGCTGGTCCTCTTCGGGTTTCGGAGAGCTGATGAAACTGGTCACGTCGCGGAACTCGAGATCACGGAGGAGCGATTCCCATTGGGGGCGGCTCAGCAGGGCGCTGTGCTCCCGCAGGTCGTTGTCGGCGAATCTCCACCACCCCGGGAGAAGCCCGAAGACGTTGTCGAGGGTGGCCCGGCGCCAGGTCACCTCGAGGAACATGAGGATGCCGTCGGGGGCGAGCGATTCGCGCAGATTCCCCAGCGTGGCGCGGAGATCACTGGTCGCGTGAATGACGTTCGAGGCGATGATGATGTCGAAATACTGCCGCTCGAAGCCCTGGGCCTCGGGAGATTTCTCGCAGTCGAACATCTTGTATTCGACGAAGGGATAGTCTTTCTCGAAGCGGTCCTGCGCCGCCTGGAGGAAGCTGGGGCCGTTGTCCGTGAAGTAGTATTCGGTGCGCTCGGGAGGGAATACGGGAAGGATGTGTCCGGTGAGTGACCCCGTCCCCGCCCCCACG
>CAYLJC010000246.1:0-5019 GCA_964383345.1 uncultured Akkermansia sp.
GTCCCGAGCGGCGTCCCCGGTCTACGCCGACGGACATCTCTTTTTCCACAACGGCAGCGGCACCACCACGGTGATCCAACCCGGTCGCACCTTCACCAAGGTGGCGGAGAATTCCCTCGGCGAAGCGGGCCTTTCCTCTTTCGCCGTCGTCGACGACGGGTTCCTCGTGCGGACGGAGAATCACCTCTTTCGCATCGGCAAGTGAATTCGGACAGGAATCAGGAGTCCAGATACTTTTGCAGCGCTTCCTTGAGCTGGGTGCGCGCGCGGAAGAGGAGACTTTTGACCGCCGGGAGGGACATGGAGAGCACCCGTGCGATCTCCTCGTAAGGCAGTTCCTCGTAACGCCGCAGGATCACAGCCATGCGTTGTTTTTCCGGCAGGCTCCGGATGGCCCGGTCGATGGCCTCCTCCAGTTCCGCTTGCAGCATTTCGTCGTCGGGGGCGATCGCCTGCGCGTCTTCGAGAACGCGGTGGCTCGCCTCCTCGCGTTCGTCCGCCGAAACGGTGGGTTTCCGCTGGCGGCGGCGCACTTCGTTGAAAACGAGATTGCGGGTGATCGTAAAGAGCCAGGTCGTGAATTTCGCCTGGGCTTCGTAGCGTCCGGCCGATTTCCAAACCCGCACAAAAACCTGCTGGGCGATGTCTTCGGCTTCCGAGGCGTTCCCCAGCATTTTGGCGACGGTCCCGATGACAGCGCGTTGATGCCGCTCGACCAGTTCCTCGAAGGCGTCCATGTCTCCGGCACCCACCCGCCCCATCAAGGCGACATCGCGCACATCGCCCTCGTCCCGGGCGGCCTCTGCATCGCGGGGGGGAGGCGGCGGATCGGGATAGGTCATAGAGGGGATTTATCCGGAAATTCCTGAGTGAAAACCTGAAATAACAGGTAAACTCAACCCCGGCAAGACGCGAATGTTTCGTCCGCGCCCCCTCCCCTTTTCCTTCTCCTCCCACGATGACCGACCTTCCCCGAGGCAAATCCCGCCGTCGCCGACAGTGGAGCCGACGACTCACCCTCCTGCTGATGGGCTGGGGAATCAGCAGCGAGGCGGTCGCGATCATCGGGATGCTTCTGGGAATCCTCGCGGGGGCTTCGTTCATGGCGACCGGCGAAACCATCAATCCCATCCTTTTCTGGAGTCTCGGTCTCACGTTCTGCGTGCTGCGGATCCTCTGCATCCAACTCGCCCGCATGCTCCAGCCCGGCGGCGCGACCCGACAATCCCTCGAAGAAGTTTTTTTCAACGAACTGCCCGAACGAGTCTCCGACGCCGTCACCCTGATCGGCTTCGGCTTTGCGATCGACTCCAATCCCTGGCTCGGTCTCGGTGCCGCTCTCTCGGCGATCTTCTCCGCCTATATCCGCTCGATCGCTTTCTCACGGGGAGTGGGGAGTAAATCCGCCTCCTCCGGCCCGATGACCCGGATCCACCGGCTCCTGCTGCTGTCCCTGACCTCCATATGCATGATCCTCGAAGTGCCGAGCGACCACTTCACAACTTCCATCCCGCAGATCGCCCTCTGGGTCATCATCTTCGGATGCGCCCTCACCGTCGCGATCCGCTGGTACGGGATGAAAGGCATCAAAGTGTGAGCCGTTTCGCAGCCTTCCCATCCCCGCGATGCTTCGATTTACTTAAGAAACCTTAATCACTTTCTCGACAGATCGAAAAAGATTGGCTACCCTGAGGAGTGATGTCTCGTTTCTTTCCCTTCCTCGCCCTCGCTGTCCTCTCCGGATGGCTCGGAACGGCTTCGCTGGCGGGTGGCGAGACATTCGACAGGATCGTCCTCGATCCCGGCCACGGCGGGAGGGACCCCGGCGCGGTCGGCTTCGGGCTCGTCGAAAAACACCTCACCCTAGATCTCGCCAAACGGATCGAGACAATCCTCCTGCGCAAAGGAATCAGCGTCGATCTGACGCGCCGGAGCGACACCTATGTCGAATTCGAAGAGCGGGCCCGCATCGCCAACCAGGCCCCGAATACCCTGTTTGTCAGTCTCCACTTCAACGCCCACACCGACCGCAGCATCAGCGGCACGGAGACCTTCTACTGGCCCGGCAGTGAGTTCGGACGCAAACTGGCCAGCTATGTCCAAAGTGAACTGGGGCGCCGCCTCGTCACCCGCAACCGGGGTTTCCGTCCCGAGCGACTCAAGGTGCTCGAACTCACCGAGGCCACCGGGATTCTGATCGAGTGCGGTTTTATCTCCAATCGTTGGGAGAGCCAGCGCTGCGGGGCCGAATGGTTCCGTCAGATTCTCGCGGAAGAGATTGTTCAGGGGCTCCTGCGGTACCGGGACACGAAAATCGCCCAGACGGGGTAAGAACTCGCCCGCTTCTTCGATTCTCTGTGTTTTCCCGATTTGCCATTGAAGCTGTATATGATAAAATTTCCGCGTTTGGCAGTATTTTTAGACCTGATATTATTTCATGACCCCTTCCATCGCGAACCGCACGCTTGAACTGGCCGCTACCGTGGGATCTCTGGAGGACGCCAGGGAAGCCCTCGAAGACGGTGCCGATGTCAATTATCGCTCGGGAGCGCCGCTCTTCCTCGCCATCGTGGACCGCAACCGCACGATGATCCATTTCCTCCTCGACAACGGGGCGGACAGCGACCTTTTTATTCCCAAAAAGAAGCGGAAACTGATCCGCTCCCGCGAAGAGCTCGTCGAAGAACTGATTGCCTGCGCCCCCTACAATCCCCGTGATCTCAAGATGGAAGAACTTCAGGAGATCGATTCGGGCATTCGCGAGGTCGGGGTGAAATTCCTCGTCTCCGATCTCGATTGGGACAATGCGACCCGCTTCCGCGATACCCTGAATGTAATCGGGGCCGACTCCAAACATCGCTGCGTGGCCGAATTCCTGCAATGGGCGCGCGTCGAAAGTCGGACCGACAGCGGGATCGAGGGATTCCTCGATCGCCATGACAACGCCGTCAGCGAGTACCGCGACCGCTACCTCGGCACCGGCGAGGATCTCATCGCTCTGGCGAGCGATTACCTCAACAGCTCCGACGGAAGCGGATCGGAATAAGAGGCGCAGACCGACCGATTGCTCGTCGGCCGAGTCGGCCTATTGTGCTATCTTATTGCTTCTTACGAAGGAAAGTCGGGACATCGAGATCCTCCCCGTCGACGATGGTGGGATCCGTCTTGGCGAAGCGACCTTTGCCCTTGGCCGGTTCGAGCTGGAGCATCTCTTGCTGCTGTCGGGCCTCCTCGGAAGTTTCAGCAGCGAGTTCCTCTTCGGGGAGTCCTGGCGGTTTGCTCGGAGGCAAAACCGGGCCGTCGAGCGGCGGGGCGAGAGGGTCGCGGGTGCGGATGCGCCCGGTGTTGCCACTGCTGACCATGCGGGACAGCGTGATTTTCTGGGAGGATTCTGTCACCGCCTCGACGCGGTCGAGTTCGGGGGAATCCTGCGGGGAATAGACCGCCTCGTCATACGCTCCCTGATCGGCCCCCATCGCCCGGGCGATGGGATTTTGAAAATTTTCCTCATCGTCCGCTTCGGGTGAATCGGCCGGAGGACGGAGCAGCGAAGGCACCGGTTCGGGGGCGTAGGCCGGCACTTCTTCCGGCGTTTGATCGAAATCGTCGAGCGGTTCGAAGACCGAGGCCGCGTCTCCGGGCGGTTCCTCCGCCACCGCAGAGTATCCGTCGTTGCCCTCCTCCTCTTCCACTTCCTGCGTCGCATCATCTTCAGGCGGGACCGCTTCCTCCGACGAGAAGGACGGCTCTTCGACGGCTTCCTCCGCCACCGGAAGCAGCGGCGCGGCGGGCATTCCCAGGCTGATGGCGGGCGCACCGGCCGCTTCCTCGACCTGGGCGGAGCGGATCGCGGCCGCGCCGGGACCGGCAATGGAGCTGATGATGGTCACGGTGAGACTGTTGCCGAGACGTTTGTCCGTTCCGGTTCCGAAAAGTATCTGGGTCTCTTTGCCGACGTGTTTGGCGACTTCTTCCATGACGAGTTGCACCTCGAAGAGAGTCATGGTATCGCCGCCCGCCACCTGCACGAGCACGGCGGTGGCTTCGTTGAGCAGCTTGCCCCGATCGAGCAACGGACACTTGAGCGCCTGTTCGAGGGCTTCGTGAGAGCGATTGTCCCCCTTGGCCACACCGTAGCCGAAGAGGCAGCGCGAGTCGTCGGAAGCGATCGCGGAAAGGAGATCGTCCATCCCGATCCGGATGATTCCGGGACGGAAGACCACATTCATCGTCGCGCGAATGCTCTGGCTGATGATCTTGTCCGCCGCCGCGAACGCCTGGGCGACACCGTCTTTGGGCACGATCAACTCGCCCATACGGTCGTTGTCGAAAGTGATCACGGCATTGGCATAGCGTCCGATCAACTCCAACGCGGTGCGGGCCTGTTCCATGCGGCGCTCCCCTTCGAAGGAGAAAGGCATCGTCGCAAAAACCACCAGGAAAACTCCTTCTTCGCGGGCGACCCGGCAGACTTCGGGGGCCGCTCCCGAACCGGTCCCACCACCGAGACCCACACAGACAAAAACCATCCGGCTGCTGCGCACCGCCTCGCGGATCTCATCGACGGCCTCGATCGCCGCCTGCTTCCCGAGCGAGGGGTCGCCACCCGTGCCCATTCCTTTGAGGAGGGTCGAACCCAGTTGGATTTTCTCACTGGAAACAGAGGTCGACAGCGCCCTGACATCCGTATTCAGCGTGAGGAGTTCCGCATCGTCGCTTCCTTCCAAGGCCATTCGATCCAGCACGTTGGCCCCGGCCCCGCCGACACCGATGACTTTGACTCCGAATTCGGAAAGGGTAGCGAGTTCGCTCTGTTCTGCCTGGTTGTACTCGATCATTGGATAGTTATCTTGCTTAAAGCACCGTTATTGTCAAACATTTAGAAGAGTATCGGAAATTAACGGCCACCCCCGAAAATCTTCTCCAATTTCTCGCCCAATTTACTGAGAGCTCCTTTTTTGGGCTTTTGTTCATCAAGGAGTTGCGCATACCGGATCAGTCCCACTGGCGTGGCATACT
>CAYLJC010000247.1:0-5015 GCA_964383345.1 uncultured Akkermansia sp.
GATTGAGGCATCGTAGAAGTCACTGTCGCTGACGTTGCCATTGGTCCCCGCGGCGACGCGCGCCTCGCGCTGTCCCATGGCATCGAATCCGGCGGAGACGGTTCGCCCCGCCACGCTGGTGCTGGCATTGATGGTGACGTCTTTCCGCGCGGAGATCGCGCCGGAGGTGAGCGCGACGGTGCCGTCGGTTTCCAGACTTTCGGCGTAGACGCTGCCGTCGAGACTCACGTTTTCCCAAGCGGTGCCATCGGCGAATTGTCCCACCTTGAGCAGGGCGTCGCCGGAGAGGGGAATCTGCGAGGGCACTTCGTAGATGGAGAGGACGTAATCCTTGGTCACCGGGGGAATGCCCGTCTGGTCCTGATCGTTCTCGCCAAAGGTGAGGGAGAAGGCCCACCAGTTCCGTTTGGCGACGAAGTATTCTCCGGGTCGTTTGTAGCCGAATTTGACGTCGGGATACTGGACCAGATTGAAGAGGGGAAACCGGTCGGCGGAGAGACCGAGGCCTTTGGTGTACCAGTTGACGTATTTTTTGTCGTGGGAAATGATGGGGTATGTTTTATCGAGGAGATAATCGGAGTAACTGAGCTGGAGCGCGGCGGGGAGCTTGGGACCGATCCGGGGATTGTTGAGCAGGTTGTATTCCCACCAATTGCCGCCGTTGACCCGGCTCGTGGTTCCGTCGTGGGTGCTGACCGGAGCCTTGACGAGATCGGCCACGTTCCCGAAGGTCGTGTCGCCAGAGTTTGCGGAAATGGCGGCACCCAGATTGAGGGAGTTGAGCAGGGCGGGATTGATGGCCTGCTCCGCGTTCGCGAGGCTCATGGCTTCTTCGAAAATGGTGTCCCAGGTGAAATTGTCGGGGGTGTTCGCCGAATACCGCCGCATCGCCCCGATGGCCTTGTTGGGTACGATGTGGATGAGGGCGGTGAGGATGGCATCTTCTTTCTGCGAATAATCCTGTTTCACCTGGGCGCTGGCCTGGCTGTCGATGCTGCGGAGATTTCCGATGATGTTGAAAGCGAGCATCGAAATGATGAGCAGCGACACGGAGGAGACCACCGCCATGGTGGCATATCCTCGCGAACGGGCCTGGTGGACGGGAGGTGCTTTCATTAGTCCGGGTTGCCCGCGTAGGTGATTTCCTCTCCGTCGGGGCCGGTCATCGTGACCAGGAGGATTCCGGTGGAGTTCGAAAAATTCACCAGAGCGGGGCGCGAGGTGATGGTCCACGACGGCTGGTTCGGCCAGGTGTTGGCGGAGTGGCTGCGGTAATAACAATTGAGGCGGTTCGTTCCACCCTGGTTCTCAAAGGCGATGATGGCGTGGGCGGCGGTGCCGTCGGGATTCCGCAGGCGCAGGCGCAGAGCCCTGCCGTCATCGCGCACCGCGTTGGTCGCGGCTTTGGCGTTGCCGGTGCTGCCGTAGATCCGGTAGCTGTCCGCCTTGTTGATCATGGTGGTCATCAATGTGTTTATGTTCGGTGCTTCCTCGCGGAGGAAACGAAACTGGGTCAGCATCCGGGTGAAAGAGACCTGTTGTTGCATGATCCCGACGAGCATCGTGGAAAGTCCCATGGTCAGCGCCATCGCCACGCTCATTTCCAAAAGCGTGAAGCCGCGGATACCGCGTCGGCCGGTGGGATGCGGCCCCCCGCGCGGGGCTTGTCGGGTGGAACATTTCATGATTCAGCGGATTCGGAGAACGGTTCGCGACTTGACGTACTCTCTCTCTCCGACGGTGTAGACAAGCAGGGACTGGAGTTTCCACGCTTCGGACTCGGCGGGATTGGTCGTGAGCGTGCCGATCCCTCCCGCCGCCGGGAGATTGTTGCTGTCGGGAAGGCGGGTGCGGTGGAGGGTCGCGGTGACGGGTTCGCCGCCGGGCAGTTTTCCTATCGTCACCGTCGAGGTGGTGACCGACGGGGACAACGCCCAGGGGGAAGTGGCGCCAGTGATTTCACTGAAGGGGATGCGCGAGGCGAGCGCGGATTCCCGCATGATGTAGGCATCGCTCATGGACTGCCGCACCGTCCAGGCCTGGCTGGAGGTCGCGTTGACCGAAGCTTTCAGCGTGAGGAGCGCGATGATCACGAGGGTGGCGTAACTCAACGAAATTTCGATGAGCGCGGAACCCCTTTGTCGCCTGCTGGTCTGCTTGCCGGGATGCATCGTGTCGTTCCCTTGCCGAAGGATCAATCCACACTGGTGACGCTGCCGTTGACTTTGATGGCGCGCTCCACTTTGAAGGACAGGTAATTGAGGCGGTCCGTGCCAAAAGGGGTCACGGTGAGCACTTCAAGCGTCCAGGTGCCGTCCGAGGCGATGGCCTTGTCCCAGTCCTTGAGGTGAATGCTTTCGCTCCGGGGAATCGAGCTGTCGACGAGAATGGAAGCACCGGGCACCCTTTCGCCGGACACACCCAGTTGCGGCGAGCCCTCGTAGACCTGGACAAAGGTGAAGGAATCGGGATAGAGATCATTGAGGTGGACACGGACGTTGGGTGCCTTCCCCTTGATGACGTCGCCCGCGTTGAGGCCGTTGATGGAGCCGTCGGCCATGGGCCAGATCTGGATGAACTTGGAGGAGAGCTGGGATTCGGGTGCCTGGTAATCGGCCACCGAAAAAACCGAGAAGCGCTCTTCCCCCCGCACCTTGGTGCGGTCTCCTCCCGGAATGGAAGTGACGGGGTATTGGAGGGTATGCTCTCCGTTCGAGTTCAGCGAACCCTGCGAAATGAGGCTGGCGTTGGCCCGGTTCACCGCCGTGCCGTTGTCGTTCCCGGCGTAGGCCTGGACGTGACGGAGCAGTTTGACAGTGCGCGCCGCTTCCGGTGCGGTGGGATCGAGGCTCATGCCGTTGACCGTGATTTTCACCTCGAAGGGGCGGTCCGCCCGGGTCCTCGGGATCACGGAATACGGGTCTTCCGACACGAGTTCGACACTGGCGACGGGCACGTAGGAGTTCACGTAGGTGTTGTCGAGCAGATAACTCGTCAAGGGATTGGACCGCACCGTCCAGAGCTCGAAACGCGCTCCGTTGGGGTTGATCGCGAGAGGGGATTGCTGGCTCCCCGACTGGACGACGGAGACGTCCCACTCGGCTTCGTCGGGCATCTGGATCTGCCGGACGAAATAGGTGTAGTCCTGGGCCTGGACAATGCCGCAGCCGACAAAAATCGCGGCGAGGCAAAGGGTTCTGAGCGGATGCGATTTCATGGGCGAATGTTGGCGGGGGTGACGCTGGAGGAAAGAGTGGCGGAGTCCCCGGCGGTATCGGGGTTTTCCCCTTCCTCAGCCGGTACTTTGAGCGGGAGGACGGAGATCGGGCCGCCTTTGTAGGTGGCGATGATCGCGGCCTTGCTTTCGCGGTAGGCCTCGACGGTTTCTTCCGACATGGGCTCCTCGCCCATGGCCTGCGCCCGGGTCACCTCGATGGTGCGGATCCAGCCCCGGTTGAGGGCATAGAACTCCGCCCAAGGCTTGACCGTGATGTCGGGTTTCACCTCGAAGCGGTCTTTCAGTTCCTCGGGGAGATGCAGGACGGCTCGCTTGGGGACGAGAGTGAGGAGTCCCTGATAGCAGAGGATCGCCGAATCTTTGATGAGATCCCGCTCGCTGTTTCTCTTCGAAGGGTCGTTCTCGACATCTCCGGCGGCCGGACCGAGATCCCGGATGGGATCTTTTTGCTGGGCCATTCGAAGAGACTGGCTCAACGTTTCGTGGGTCGTGCTGTCCCGCATCGGGATGGTCTTGCGGGGGGCGGGCTCCGCAAGGAGAGGGTGCCAGGTCGCGAAGACGAGGCCGACACCAAGAGTCAGAAGATAACGATTCATGGCAGGTAGGGGAAGCGTTGAAAAGCGAGGCGAATCACCGTCTGCGACGTCCGCGACGTTCGTCATCTTCATTGGGATCGCTGTCTACGAACGAGGCATTGCCCGGATTGCTCGAGTCGACTCCGTCCTCGTTGTTGCCGTGGCCGTTGTTTCCGTTTCCGTTGTTCGAAACTTCGTCGTAAAAAGAAACCAAAAGCGCCATGTCCTGAAGGTCGAAACCTCCGTCATTGCGGTTCGTGTGGGTGAGTTCCATCAGATAAATGATGTCGCGAGCCCCCAGAGTGATTTTTCCTTCGCTGTCGAGATAGGGGAGAAGGAAGCTCTCGATCGAGGGTTGCTGGTAGAGAGGTGTCGTCGTCGGCGGAATGTCGCCATTTTTCAGGGCAATAACATTGTGCTGGCTGTTGGTGGAGCTGTACCAGGTGCCCCAGCTTCCGTTGGATTCCAGATAGCGCGCTCCGAAATCAACCGTGCTGTTGGCCTCGACCACCTGCGTGTGGACGATGGTGTTCGGATTGACTTTGTTGTGGGTGTCGTAAAAAATCCGGGTGAAGCTCCCGCCGTTGTAACTGATCTTGGCTTCCGTGGGGACCCATTCCCATTTGGTGATTTGTCCCCAGTGATTGGTCCAGACGCGTTTCACCGAAGCACCGAGGACACGGACATCCATGATGAGACGCCGCGTCGGCACGAGGGTGCCGGGTCCGTCGATATCGACGACATCGTTGATTCGTTCGGGCAGGACAACATCCCAGGTCAGGGTGGGATGGGTCCCCGCCTGAACGATGGTGGGGAACGCGCTCAGCGAACCGGTCGGAATGATGGGGGTCATCTCCTGGGCTCTGAGCTGAGGCAGAATCGCGAACAAGGCGATCCATAGGGTGTGGAACAAACTGCTGGGTTTCATGTCTGTGTGTGGTTGCGGTCCGAAAATACCTTCCGGGGGTGGTCGTTAGGGAAAGGCTCTCGCGCACAGGCCGAGACAGCCTTTTTTTCCGATTAATACGAATCATACAAAAAAAATCAAGAATAACAATAATTATTATAATTTTCGTGAATAAAAATTTGACTTGGATTTTTAGCCCGCATTTCTCCTCCCCTTGCCTCGCGAGACGCCGCGAGGGTGGGTCCGGCAAGGCGCGTCCGGATTTCCCCGCAGCGGCTGGATGAGAACATCCTGT
>CAYLJC010000248.1:0-4996 GCA_964383345.1 uncultured Akkermansia sp.
GTGCGTGTCTCATGAAAATGAGACTTGCATTAATGAACAGTGTTTTCAAGAACAATTCCAGAGAAATTGCCTGTCCCTGTTCTGGCTGCTGGGTCCGTTGACGATGTAGCCCACCACCGCGATGCGATAGCGCGGAGAAATTGCCTGTCCCTGTTCTGTCCTTGTCCCTGTTCTGTCCTTTGTTCTGGCTGCTCTGCCACTCCGGAGAAATTGCCTGTCCCTGTTCTGCCGCTGTCCCTGTTCTGCCGCTGTGCTGGCTCGATCTCACTCCGGCCCGGGGCGGTCGTATACTCGGGACCTCTTTCCCTCTTCGCCCAGAAACCCTCCCGCGCCCGCGGGAGGGTTTCCCAGGGAAAATAACCCGAGGCCTACTTCAACGCGGCGAGGTCCGCCCCGAAGTTGATGTGGAACGGCACGCCGTCCAGAACCAGGGCGGGGACGGATTGGACACCCGCCCGCTCCGCTTCCGCGAGGCGGTGCCTGCTCTCACCCAGGTGGACGATTTCCACCGAATACTTGCCTTTGTCGATGGCTTCCGCGACGTTCTTTTCGGCTTCGACACAAACCGGACAACCGGCATGATAGAATACTGCTTTGCTCATTTTTGGATTTCTTTCTATGGTGTGTCACACGAGTTCATCCCGTGCGACCCGGAATCCTACGGCGCTTCCGGGAACCCAAAAAGAGGGCACTTTTTGGTGGGTAGGGAACTTTCCGGTGTAAAATGTTGAATCTCATGGGAGAAAAAAATCGAAGACGAGTGCGGAAGGACTACGAATGCCTGGAACAGGTCGTCGGCTGCAAATGGTCGGTGTCCGTTCTCATGGCAGTGCGAGAAGGCACCAACCGCCCCGGTGCCCTGGAGAGGGCGATTTCGGGGATTTCCACAAAGATTCTCTCCGAGCGCCTCCGAAAACTCACCGCCTACGGTTTGCTGGACAAAAAAAAGTTCCCCGAAACGCCCCCGAAAACAGTCTATTCCCTAACCGCCAAGGGAGAAAAGCTGGTGGCCATCATCACGCAACTGCACGATTTGGACGGCGACGCGTAGCCGCATCCGGCAGGATGCAAACCTCAGCCCCCCTTCTACACCGGAAAGGGATTGCGCTCCGAGAACATCTGCTGGTGCCAGTAGGGATACGGTGCCGGTCTCGCGCTGGCGGCATCGAGTTTGGCGACTTGCTCGGCGGTGAGATCCCAGCCCACCGCGGCGAGGTTCTGGCGGAGTTGTTCTTCGTTGCGAGCCCCGATGATGACGGTGGCCACACTGGGGCGCTGCAGCAGCCAGTTGAGGGCGATCTGGGGGACGGTCTTGCCCGTTTCGGCGGCGACTTCATCGAGGGCATCGACCACTTGGTAGAGGTGTTCGTCGGAAACCTGCGGACCTGCTTCCACCGAAGCCTTGTTGCGGAGGCGGCTCGTCTCGGGACGGGGGGCGTCGCGACGGATTTTGCCGGTGAGCCGCCCCCACCCGAGAGGACTCCAGACAACGGCGCCGACTTTCTGATCGAGGGCCAGCGGCATCAGTTCCCATTCGTAATCCCGTCCGATCAGCGAATAATAGGCCTGGTGGGCGACGTAGCGCGAAAAGCCGTGTTTTTCGGACGCGGCAAGGGATTTCATGAGGTGCCAGCCCGAGAAGTTGGAGCAACCGATGTAGCGGATTTTTCCCGCCCGGACAAGGTCGTCGAGAGTGCCGAGGGCTTCTTCGACGGGAGTCATCGCATCGAAAGCATGGAGCTGGAACAGGTCGATGTAATCGGTGTCGAGCCGACGCAGGGCGGCCTCCACCGCACGGGTGATATGGTGGCGCGAGGAGCCGACATCGTTGGGTCCCCGACCGACGCGGAAGGTGGCTTTGGTCGAGATGAGGACCTCGTCCCGGCGGCCTTTGATCGCTTTGCCGAGGATTTCCTCCGCGAGACCTTTGGAATAATTGTCGGCCGAATCAAAGAGGTTGACGCCCGCTTCCAGGCAGATGTCCACCAGGCGGGTGGCTTCCGCGACCCCGTTGTTGCCCCAGGACCCGAACAGTTCCCCCGATCCGCCGAAGGTGCCGGTTCCGAGGCAGAGGGCGGGCACTTTCAGCCCAGAACCACCGAGCTGGCGGTATGGCATCGTGGTGGACATCTTTTGCCCCCGTCCGGAAAAAATCAATGCGCCTCTGATTCGCCGCGGCAGGAGAAACCGATCACGCCGAACGCGATGAGGACGAGGCCGCCGATGCTGCGGAGCACTCCGCCGAGGAATCCGCCGCCGAAGGCACCCAGTCCGTAAGCGAGAATGCACACCCCGATGAGAATGGCAAAAATCGGGCCGGCGGTCTCGATCGCCCTGGTCGAGAGCGGAAGGCAGCCGAGCACGGCAAACATCACGATGAATCCGGCCAGGTAAAACCAGAGGGGTGTCCAGTTGCCGCCGCTGGCGCTGAGGCACACTTCACAGAGGAGCCAGGAGACACCGACGATGTAGAGAAAACCGAGAGATAACGAATTCATGGGCAAAGGATGATTCAGGTTGGCGGGGAATCAAGTTGATTATGACTTCTCCGGGAGGTTCTACGTTTCAGGCCTTGCGTCCGCGCTCCCGAAACTCGCCGAATTTGCGGAATTTCTCGTAGCGCTGTTCGAGGAGGAGATCCCGATCGATTGCCTCGAGTTCGGTGATTTGGCGGATGACCTCTTTTTTGAGATTGTTGGCGGCGGCGACGTGGTCGTGGTGAGCCCCTCCCATGGGCTCGGGAATGACTTCGTCGATGATCCCGAGATCCATGAGATCGGCGGCGCTGAGCTTGAGGGCGGTGGCCGCTTCGGTCGCGTACTTGCGGTCTTTCCAGAGGATCGCGGCACAGCCTTCGGGGCTGATGACGGAGTAGTAGGAGTTCTCCATCATGAGGACGCGGTCGGCGACACCGATGCCGAGGGCACCACCCGATCCGCCTTCGCCGATGACCACCGCCACGATGGGGACGCGGAACATCATCATCTCGCGAAGATTGAATGCGAATGCTTCGGCGAAGTTGCGCTCTACCGCGCCGATGCCGGGATAGGCACCGGGGGTGTCGATGAGGGTCACGATGGGAAGGCCGAATTTCTCAGCCATCTTCATGAGTCGCAGGGCCTTGCGGTAGCCTTCGGGATGAGCGCTGCCGAAGTTGCGCCGGAGATTTTCCTTGGTGTCGCGCCCTTTCTGGTGGCCGATGACGATGACGCGGCGCCCCTCGATGTGGGCAAAACCGCCGGGCATGGCTTCGTCGTCGCCGATGTGGCGGTCGCCGTGGAGTTCGAGGAAATCGTCGAAGGAATGCTCCACGTAATCCAGCATGAAGGGCCGCTGAGTGTGGCGGGCGATCTGGACGCGCTGCCAGGGCGAGAGGTTGCGGTAGACCTCGCTCTTCATCTTGGTGAGCTTGTCCTCGATCCGCTTCATCTCGCTGGACATGTCGATGTCGCTGTCGGCGGCGCGGTCGCGCAACTCGGCGAGCTGACGCTCGAGGTTGACGATGGGTTTTTCGAATTCGAGAGGCTCGGTGATCATACAATGGTTCCGGAGGGATCGGGATTTCCGGGTAAGGATACTTGTTCGCACGCTACTTCACGAGGTCAACCCTGGAGCCGACCCGGAGGATGGTAAAAAGTTCTTCCAGATCCGCTTTTTCCAGCATGACGCCGTAGGGTCGCGCCCCGGCGGAGCTCCCCTCGCCCGCCCCCGAATCGACGTGCCGGAGAAACAGTCCGATCTTTCCGGTGCGGAGCCATTTGGTGCAGTTCATGTAATTTTTGTCCGTGAAGTTGATGGGGCGGTTCCCCGACCAGGCGACCCTCTCACTGACCGAGGTCGAGACCGGGGCGCGGCAGTCGGGAGGGAGGTGGTGATCGACGATGGCGTATTCCTTGAAGAAGGTGTCGCCGTCGAAGAGGGTCACGGTCCCGTCCGCGAGACGGATGCGGACGGAGAAGTCGAGCGGGTAGACGGTGAGCACCTCATCGGGAAAGATGAATTCGGACGTCTTCCCGTTCGCCCGCATGATGTAGTCGATCGTGGTTTTGTGGCGACGGGAGATCGTGATGAGCGCTTCGCCGCGTTTCACGATGTGCTCGCCTTTGCCGGGGATCGGGATTTTGGAGATCAGCAGATCCAGGTTGAGTTCGCCGACGATGCGACGCGCCTCGGCGAAGGTGGCCGATTCGGGGAAATACTTCATCAGGTAGAGCAGGCGATCTCTCGCCGAGACAAATTCCCCTTCCTCGATCAGGGCGACGGCCTCGTCGAAATGGCGTTTCCCGAGGTCGGGGCGCTCGAAATCCGAGCCGCTTTTCCCGGCGATGTGGCGGTTCACCACAATCTCGGGCTGGGCGAATTTTTTCCAGTAAAAGTACGCCCCCGCGACCCCGCCGATACAGATCAGCATCGCAAAGAAAGCGAGGAGGAACTTGATTCGGGCCATCGTGGGATCCGGGGAAGGGCGCCGCTTAGAGGAGTCCGCGGCGTTTGAAGTCGAAGGCGTTGATCCGGAGCGAACGAGCGATCATCTCCATGGTGAATTTGATCAGGGAAATCTCCCAGGAATCGTCCACCCCGCAGATCAGCGCCCGCGAAGGGCTGCCGCTGACGCGGATATCCTCGAGGATACGATCCCGCACCACGTCGATCGGCTCATGGACCACTTCTTCGGCAAAACCCCGTTTGGCGAAGTGAAAACCGTATTGGAAAAAATTGAGGTTGCCGTGCTCGCGGAACCACTCGGCGAACGCGGAGGCCTGCTCTCCGAAATTTTCAAAAAGGAGATCGTCGTAGCCCTCGGGCTTGAGGATGCGCGGACGCTCGGCATCCATGCGGCCTTCGCGCACGCGCACCTTGCCCACGGAGTCCATCGGCTCGGTCAGGAGATGGAACTGGAAGTTCGTCGTCCCGAAGGTGTCAATGAGCCGGTCCGGTTCGTGCAGTACGACGGTGTTCTCCATCGCGTAGGCAATGTCATCGAAGGAAAGGGCGG
>CAYLJC010000249.1:0-4979 GCA_964383345.1 uncultured Akkermansia sp.
CGTCATCCAGATCGTCGAAGACAACCGCCCCGGTTCGGGCCACATGCAGAAAAGCCATCCCGCCCCCATCGACGGCCTTTTTGAAACATCACTTTCCCTGGGAGATGAGGTGGAAAAAGGCCAGCCCATCGGCCGGGTTCTCGACCTCACCGGCGACATCGAAATGCCGGTCATGGCGGAGGAAAGCGGTCGCCTCATCGTCCTGCGCACCTTCCCCCGCGTCCGCGCCGGAGATTCCGTCGCGGTGATCGTTCCCGACGAACTGTCCCTGCCACTCCCCTATCCGGTTCCCCACTGATCCCTCCCGCTTTCCGCCTCACGATTCATGTCAATTTCCCGCGGCATCTGGAAATGGGCCGACCGCCTCGGCAACGCGCCCGACGAGCCCTATCAACTCACCCTCGGAGAGGGAGAAACACCGCTGCTGCGCTCGCGCCGGATCGGTCCGCAAGAGGGACTAACGAATCTCTATTTAAAACTCGAATCGGCCAACCCGACGGGCAGCTACAAGGACCGTTTCGCCGCCGCCGCCGTGTCGCATATCCTGGCCCGGGGCCAGACCAACTGCCTCGCCACCTCCAGCGGCAATACCGGTGCCGCCCTCGCCGCCGCCTGTGCGGTCGCCGGGATTCCCTGCCATCTCGCCATCGTCGAACCGGCCCCCCGGGGCAAACTCAACCAGATGATGGCCTACGGAGCGACACTCCATCGCATTCGCGGTTTCGGAATCGACCCGGCGATCACCAGCGCCACCTTCGCCCGGCTCCGCCAGCTCGGCCGGGACCCCGCCCGCTCCCTCGAGGTCAGCGCCTTTGCCGTGAGCCCCGACGGAATGCGGGGGGTCGAAACCCTCGCCTACGAACTCGACGCCGCGCTCGACTCGCGGATTGATCATATTTTTCTCCCCGCCGGCGGAGGCGGGCTTTGTCTCGCGGTGGCGCGCGGATTTGAAAAATGCGCCGCCTCGCCCGCCGTCCACTGCGTCCAGCCCGAAGGCAATGACACCATCGCCGGACCGCTCCGCGAGGGGCGCGACCACGGTCGCCGGGTCGATCCCTGCACCACCGCCATCAGCGGCCTGCAGGTGCCCAACCTCCTCGATGCCAACGCCGTCATCGCCGCCGCGCGCGCCAGCGGAGGCAACGGACACCTCGTCCCCGACGATTTCGTTTTTGAAATCCAACGCCGCCTCGCCCGTGAGGAAGGCATCTACTCCGAACCGGCTGGAGCGGTCGCCCTCGCCGGGGCGCTCCGAGCTGTCGCGGCGGGCGAAGTGGATCGCGACGCGACCATCGTCTGCCCCATCACCGGGAGCGGGTTCAAGGATGCAGCGTCGATCGAAGCCATGGTTGGATCCGACGGCGCGCCCCTTGTGGAACTCGATGACTTTGCAGCGGCCCTTTCCTGAACCCGCATCAAAGGGAAACGAGACAATCGCGCAACAGCTCCCGCGCCTCCGCCTGACGATCGGTCACGAGGGTGACGAGAGTGTGCGGACCGAGATGTTGGGCGATGCGCAGGCTGCGGATATTGATCGCGGCGGCCTCGAGACGTCGCGCGACCCGGGCCAGCGATCCCGGCTCGTTGCGCAACCGCAGGACGAGGGCGTCCTCGGAGATGGCGCGGAATCCGGCTTCCTGCAGGGCCCTCAGGGCGGCGTCATAGCGATCCACCATCAGAAGAATCACCCCGTTGTCGACGGCTCCCTCGGCGTCCATTTCCTCGATGTTGATCCCCGCGGCGGCGAGGGTTTCGGACACATCGGCGACGACGCCGGGACGATGGGGCACCGGAATGACGATCTGTTTCATGAGCCGGGAGGGACAAAATGTTTCATGTCGGAGACAAACGCGTCGATCATGGCCCGGTCGACCCCGGGCACGGTGATGAGATGGCAAATGTCCTCGTAGGGAGCGAGAATCCATTTTTCCAAAATGGCGCGGGGCGGACGGGGAAAGACCACCGTGATCGAGTGCGGATGACGCCACGCCTCGACCCCGATCGCGCGCAGCGAGGAGACGGCGTGGTCCGCCAGGGCGAGTGACCGCTCGACCCGCTCCCGCAGTCCCGCGACACCGCAGGAGCGCAGGGCGTACCAAAGCAGCAGCGGAGTGATCGCATTGCGCGACCCGCTGATAGTGGTGTCGAGCGCGCCGATGTACTCGACCGAGCGGGCGACCCGGTCGACGTGGCTTTTCCGCGCGAGCGCAACTCCGCAGGGCAGAGGACTCCCGAGCATTTTATGCCCCGAGATGGAAAGGCTGTCTATGCCCGCAGCGAAATTCCACGGAGGCGGGTTCTCCACGAAAGGCAGGATCATGCCCGAGAGCGCGGCGTCGACATGGATGTAGTGATCGGGCAGACAAAGCCGCCGCGCCATGTCGAGGACCCGATCCACCCGGTCCACCGCCCCGGTCATCGTCGTTCCGGCGTTGAGAAAAAAAATGGGCGGGGTGTCGCGGTGGATGCGCAGGCTCTCTTCCAGGTCGGCGTAGTCCATCTCCCCGTCCGGCTGCGAGCGTATCATGATGTTGCGGGTGTGCTGCAGCCGCAGGATTTTCGAAACGCTGTAGTGGGTGTCTTCGGAAAAATAGACGACTCCCTCGGGAAAAAGCTCCCGCGCGAGGTAGAGGCCGTACATGTTTCCCTCGGTCCCGCCGTGGGTCACGTAGCCCCAGAACGCCCGCTCGTCCCCTTCGATCTCTTCCTCGCGGAACCCGGCAAGGCGGGCGAAATCGGCGAGCACCTCACGCTCGATCCCATGGGTGTTGAGCTGGTAGTTGCTCCCCGAAAACGGATCGCCCACATTGTTCAGCGAGAAGTCGAGAAAGCGGTGGAGCGGACCGTAATCGAAGTCTCCGCTACAGGGATATCCGATCGAACGCGGACTCCGCTCACGGAGATGATCGAACAAGGCGTCCAGTTTCGCCGTATCCTCGTGGGAGAGACCCGCAGGGCCGCCCTTCCCGGGGGGAATCGCATCCGTCGACAATGGCTTCGTGGGGGCGGGCATGGGTCCGTTCTCGCTCGCTCCATTCTACCCGAAGCGGTGCTCGCTTGTCGATCTTCGCCGAGAGAAAAAGCGCAACACGGACGAGAGCAAGCCGCGAGGGTTGGCCCGGCAAGGCGCGTCCGTCATTCCTGCCCGTAGTAGGCCCCGGCACCGTGCTTGCGGAGATAGTGCTTGTCGAGAAGGTGGCCGGGCAATCCGTTTTGCTGCGGATCGAGCCGCCAGGTCCCGAGAGCCATTTCGGCGCACACTTCGAGCGCGATGCTGTTTTGCACCGCATCGAGGGCGTTTTTTCCCCAGGTGAAAGGAGCGTGGAATTTCTGAAAACACCCCGGCATGACCAATGGGTCGATCCCTCGCTCACGAAAACACTCTGCGATGGCGAGACCGGTGTTGCCCTCGTAGTCCTCCGTGACCTCCTCCGAAGTGAGTTCGCGCACCACCGGCACGGTGCCGTAAAAGTGGTCCGCTTGGGTGGTTCCTTGGCAGGGCAGTTCGACCCCGGCCTGGGAAAACATCGTCGCGTGCCTGGAATGGGTGTGGCAGACCCCGCCGATGCCGGGAAAATCGCGGTAGAGAATGCGATGGGTCGGCGCGTCCGACGAGGGCCGTAGCGTCCCTTCGACGACTTTCCCCTCCAGATCGAGCACCACGAGGGACTCCGCCGTGAGATCGCGGTAGGCCACTCCGCTGGGCTTGATCACGAAAAGTTCCCGCTCGCGATCCAGCCCCGAGACATTGCCCCAGGTCAGGCGGACCAAGCCCTCGCGAACCAGCATCCGGTTGGCCTCGAGCACCTCCTCTTTCAATTCCCGCAGCATGAAAAGGAAAGAAACCGCGAACGGCGGGGGCGCAAGGAAAGAATTCCGGCAAGAAAAAGGAGGATTCCTGCGCTACGATGGGTATCCTTTGCAAAGCCCCGACCTCATGTGGCGTAAGACTCAAAAGACTCTGGCGATTGTAATCCCGTCGATGCTGCTGCTCGTCTACCTGGCCGTGGCGATCTGTATGCTCAATCGCTGGGATGCAATGGTCGCGGTGACCCTCATTCCCATATGGGCCTGGGCGGGGCTCGGGATGCTGCTGGCCCTGCTCTGCGGGATTGTTTGCCGCGGTCTCCCTTCCCTCCTCCTTTTCTGCCTCTGCCTCGCCACGGCGGTGCTTTTTTCCGAGGAAACCCTCGGCCTCGCCCGGGAACTGATCGTCTCGATCCGGGAAAAACAAGATTCTCCCCCGGCCACGGAATCACCGTCGTTGCGGGTCGTCAATGTGAACTGCGCCGGCTCGGAGTCCGTGTTGCGCCGCGCCATGGAGTCCGCGCCCGACATCCTCGTGATCCAGGAAGCTCCCGAAAAGGCGATCCTCGACGCCGTCGCCAACGAACTCTACGGGGTGGACCGCTGCGTCTCCCACCACCGCACCAATGCCATCCTCGCCCGAGGCGAACTGCTCGGAGTGCTCTCCGATCCCGACCGCGCCACCCTTCACGCCCGCATCAGACGGGCCGACGGATTTATCATCGATGTCACCAACCTCGACCTCGAAGGTTGCGCCCCAACCCTGGAGATGTGGCGGCCCTCCGTCTGGAAAGAACTCATTGAGGCCCGCATCATCAACCGCCGCCTCGTCCGCACCCATCTCGGAGAAAATGAAATCACCAAGCCGACCATCGGACGCATCCTCAGCGGAGGATTCGGCACCCCGCCGGGCGACGACGTCTACCGACCGCTTGAAACGAACGGTCTCGTCGACACCTACGCCACGTCCGGACTGGGATGGGGCAACACTTTTCCCTCGGAGTATCCCATCCTGCGGCTCGACCAGATCTGGGTGTCGCCCAACCTCACCCCGCTCCGCTCCGTGACCCGGCTCGCCCCCGACTCGGAACACCGCATCGTCGTGAGCGACCTGAGAGCGATCCTTCCCGCCGCCGAGACCAAGGACGTGCCCGACCCGCTCAAGACTCCCT
>CAYLJC010000250.1:0-4968 GCA_964383345.1 uncultured Akkermansia sp.
CCACCGGCCGGACCGAGAAACCGAACGCCCGCACCCTCGCCGCCTGCGATCTCGTGATCACCACCTACGGCATGATCACCCGGCTCGATTGGATCGCCGCGACCCGCTGGGGCTGGATCATTCTCGACGAGGCCCAGGCGATCAAGAACCCCGCCTCCGCTCAGAGCAAGGCGGTCAAAAAACTCCAAGCCGGGGCCCGCATCGCCCTCACCGGCACACCGGTGGAAAACCAGCTCGGCGATCTCTGGTCACTCTTTGACTTTATCAATCCCGGACTCCTCGGCAATGCCCCCCGCTTCCGGAATTTTGTCAAAACACTCCAGCGCGGGGAATCGGTCCATTACGCGCCCCTGCGCCGCCTCGTCGCCCCCTACATCCTGCGGCGGCTCAAGACCGACAAAACCATCATCGCCGACCTGCCCGACAAGACCGAGATGAGGGTCTCCTGCGGTCTCGTCCCGGCCCAGGCGCGGCTCTACGAGCGCACCGCCCAATCCCTCGCCGAGACCATCGAAACCGTCTCCGGCATCGAACGGCGCGGCCTCGTCCTCTCCTATCTGATGCGTTTCAAGCAAATCTGCAACCACCCCGACCAGCTCGCCAAGACCGGCACCTACGATCCCGCCCACAGTGCGAAGTTCCTGCGCCTCGCCGAACTCTGCGAAGAAATCGCCTCGCGCGGGGAAAAGGCGCTCGTTTTCACCCAGTTCCGCGAACTCACCGACCCGCTGGAGAACCACCTCGCCGGCGTCTTCGGACGCAGCGGCCTCGTCCTGCACGGCGGCACCGCGGTGAAGCGCCGGCAGGAGATGGTGGACCGCTTCCAACACGAGGACGGCCCGCCCTTCTTCGTGCTCTCACTGAAAGCCGGTGGCACCGGCCTCAACCTCACCGCCGCCTCGCATGTGATCCACTTCGACCGCTGGTGGAATCCCGCCGTCGAGAACCAGGCCACCGACCGGGCCTTTCGCATCGGTCAGAAGCGGAATGTCCTCGTCCACAAATTTGTCGTCGCCGGAACCCTCGAAGAACGCATTGACGCGATACTCGGAGAGAAGCAGGATGTCGCTGAAGCGATCCTCCACGAAGGCGCCGAAAAATCCCTCACCGAAATGAGCGATGCCGAGTTGCTCGACTTCGTGCGACTGGATCTGGATCGCGCGGAAACCCCGATATGAGTTGGTACTACAAACCCTATGTCTCCGCCGCACAACGCCGTGCCAACGCCCGGAAACAACTGGAGAAACTGAAAAAAGCCGGACGGACCATCGAGCCGCTCGGCGAACTGTCCCACCGCATCAAGATCGCGACGAGTTTCTGGGGGCGCGCCTGGTGCGACCACCTCGACACGCTCGGCGATTATGACAACCGCCTCCCGCGCGGCCGCACTTACGTGCGCAACGGTTCCGTCCTGCATCTCTCCATCGAAAAGGGAAAAATCACCGCCCTCGTCCAAGGATCGGAACTCTACGAACAGGTCATCCACATCAAACCGCTCGCGGCGGCGAAATGGAAACGGATCCAAGGGCGCTGCCAGGGCGAAATCGGATCGCTCATCGAGTTGCTCCAGGGGAAAGTCTCGGACGAGATCATGGCGGCGGTCACCGATCCCGCCGACGGCCTCTTTCCCACGCCGCAGGAGATCGGGACCCACTGCTCCTGCCCCGATTGGGCCGACCTGTGCAAACATCTCGCCGCGATTCTCTACGGCGTGGGTGCCAGGCTCGACCAGCAACCGGAACTGCTTTTCACCCTGCGCGGCGTCGATCACCGCGAACTGATCGACGGAGCGGCGGTGACCGCCGCCATCGCGGGGGCTTCGCCGTCCGGATCCCGGCGCATCCTCGACTCCTCCACCCTCGACGATGTTTTCGGAATCGAGTTGGAGGGTCCGCCGGAGGATGTGTCTGCGAAAGTCGCGGAAAGGAAAGCACCCGCCAGGCAAACACGGAAAAAGAAAGCGCCAAAAAGCCACTCTCCCGAAACACCCCCGTCCTTTCAAGCCACTGCCGCCTCCGTCAAAAAACTCCGCAGCGAGATCGGCCTTTCCCGAACCGAATTCGCCGAATGGGTGGGCGTCAGCGTGCAAAGTGTCACCAACTGGGAGAACCAGAAAGGTCTCCTCAGGCTGCGTCCCTCGAGCCTCGAAAGCCTCGTCATTCTCCACCAATCCCTCCACCACGGCGAGGGATTGTCCGGCGACCAGGCGTACCCGGGCGGGGAAGAAAAAGCGTGATGGCAATGCCTGTTGCCACGCTCACCGGGCACGGGGCGGATGCTCTTTGAAGATCGAACGAGGGAGATCAATGCCCTCGCTCACAGGCTTTTCCTTCGCGACCAACCACCCCTCTCCGGGAAAAATCTATTTCCCGGTCTGGTCGAGGGCGGATTTGACTTCCGCCTCGACTTCGGCGTAGAGCGCTTCGTCGGCCTTGAGGGCTTCTTTGGCGGCGTCGCGCCCCTGGGCGACCTGGGAGCCTTTGAAGCTGATCCAGGAGCCGCGCTTCTGCATGATGTCGTGTTCGATCGCGAGGTCGAGGAGGGAGCCAACCGCAGAGATCCCCTCGTTGAACATGATGTCGAACTCGGCTTCGCCGTAAGGGGGGGCCACCTTGTTTTTGACGATTTTCAGCTTGGTCCGGTTGCCCGCGACACTGCCGTCCGACGATTTGATGGCACCGGTGCGGCGGATGTCACAACGGACGGAACTGTAAAACTTGAGGGCGCGCCCGCCCGGCTGGGTCTCGGGATTGCCGAACATCACGCCGACTTTCTCCCGGATCTGGTTGGTGAAGATCACGACGGTGCGGGCCTTGGAGATGATCGCGGTGAGCTTGCGGAGGGCGGCGCTCATGAGACGGGCCTGGGCTCCCACGGTGGCGTCGCCGATCTCGCCGTCGAGTTCCTGCTTGGTCACGAGGGCGGCGACGGAGTCGAGCACGATGACATCAAGGGCGTTGGATCGGACGAGGGTCTCGACGATGCGGAGGGCTTCCTCGCCTGAGCTCGGCTGGGAAAGGAGCAGATCGTCGAGATCGACCCCGAGCTTCTTGTCTTAATGCGGGTCGTGGGCGTGATCGAGTTCCAAGAAAGCTGCGAGTCCCCACATTTTTTGCGCCTGGGCGATGTCGGTGAGTGTGAGGGTGGTCTTGCCGGACGATTCGGGGCCGAAGACCTCCACGATGCGACCGCGGGGAAAACCGCCCGCGCCGAGGGCCCGGTCGATGATGAGGTTGCCGGTGGGGATGACCTCGACATCCATGCGGGTGTCGGTGCCGAGCCGCATGATGGCCGCCTCGCCGAAGTCTTTCTGAATCTGGGAGATCGCCAGATCCAGGTTTTTGGCCCGGGCATCGGCGATGCGGGAGTTCTCTTTGTCGTTGCTTTTGGGTGCTGCCATATCGTTCGCGGATGGGGTTGGGGAAGTGGGGGAAGTGGATCGGGAGGATGCCCTGGTGGAAGTGGTGGTTTCCGCCTTGCGGGCGGCGGTGGCTTTCGCCGGAGGTGTGATTCCGGCTTGGCCGGTGCCGCCGGTGACGTCGGCCGGTTCGTTTGCGGGTTTCATGCCGTTTCCGGCACCGTCAGGAGATAGCAGTTCCACCATGATATGACAAAGGGTTTCCCCGAAAATAACAGAACCTGTTCACCCGTCCAGTAAAAAATTGAACAGCGTGACATTTTTGATTTGCGGAGGGCATCATTTGATTTCGTTTCGACTCTGTTTGAAGGTGCGGGCCGCTCGTTCCGGTCCGGTGCCGGGAGAGCTTCCACCCCTTTGACCATGCGCATCCTTTCAGGCATCCAACCCAGCGGCCGTCTCCATATCGGCAATTATTTCGGAATGATGGAACCGTCGATCCGGCTGCAGGAGACGGGCGGGGCCTTTTATTTTATCGCCGATTACCACGCCCTCACTTCGACGCACGACCCGGTCCGTCTCAGGGATCACGTCCGGAATCTGGCGGTCGACTTCCTCGCCTGCGGACTCGATCCGGAAAAGGCGGTCTTCTGGAGGCAGTCCGACGTCGTCGAGGTGACCGAGCTGGCCTGGATCCTCAGCTGCGTCACCCCGATGGGATTTCTGGAACGATGCGTTTCTTACAAAGACAAGATCGGACAAGGGATCTCGCCCTCGCACGGGTTGTTCGCTTATCCGGTCCTGCAGGCGGCGGACATCCTCCTGTTCGACGCCAATCTCGTTCCCGTGGGAAAGGACCAGAAGCAGCACCTCGAGGTGACACGCGACATCGCGCGGAAATTCAATGATCGCTACGGCGAGGGACTTCTCGTGATTCCGGAGCCGCGCATCCACGAGGAGGCCGCGACGGTGCCGGGGCTCGACGGACGCAAAATGAGCAAAAGTTATGAAAACACCATCGATCTCTTCGAAGAAACGGAGAAGAAGCTCCGCCAGAAGATCATGAAGATCGTGACCGACTCGACCGGAGTGGACGAGCCGAAAAATCCCGAGGGGAGCTACCTCATACAGCTCTACCGCCTCTTCGCCGATCCCGCGGCGGTGGCGGAAATGGAGGCCTCGTTCCGCGCCGGCGGGCAGGGCTACGGCCACTACAAGCAGCAGCTTTTCGAAAGCATCCGCGACCACTTCGCCCCGATGCGGGAACGCCGCGACGCCCTCGCGGCGGACCCCGGCTACGTCGATGACGTCCTCGCGGAAGGGGCCAAAAAGGCCCGCGCTCAAGCGCGGCGGGTGATTGAACGCGTGCGCGAGGCGGTGGGATTGGGAGCGCCCTGAAAAATACCCCGACCTGGACTCGAACCAGGGACCAATTGATTAAGAGTCAACTGCTCTACCAACTGAGCTATCGAGGCGTTTGTGGAGGATGACTTTACCTTGGGGTGCCCCCCGCTGTCAAACGCGGGAAAGGAAAAACACGCCGCAAGGATGGGAATGGCACTCGCTTACGCCTGTTTTCGGAAGATACCGTGACCGCGCTCCCTTCCTTT
>CAYLJC010000251.1:0-4967 GCA_964383345.1 uncultured Akkermansia sp.
ACGGGGAAGATGTTCTGGATCTCGTCGCCGTATTTCTCGCTCTGGCAGAGAGCCTGACGCGCCTTCATGAAATTGGCGTTGCCCATGACCGTGTTGATCTCGCCGTTGTGGGCGATGAAGCGGTTGGGGTGCGCCCGCGACCAGCTCGGAAAGGTGTTGGTCGAGAAACGGGTGTGCATCAGAGCGAGGGCCGACTCGAAATCCGGATCGTGGAAATCGGGGAAATACTCCGAGAGCTGGCAGGGCGTCAGCATGCCCTTGTAGACCATGGTGCGGGCCGACAGATTGGTGATGTAAAGATAGGAACTGCCGGGGAACGAGTTCGACTTGTTCCCGTGGACGTCGGTGAAATTGTTCGGCAGTTCGTTGTGGCGGATGCCGTAGGTGATGCGGCGACGGATGATATAGAGAGTGCGTTCGAACTCCATCGCATCCGTGATGGCCGGGTTTTTCCCGATGAAAACCTGGCGGATCGACGGCTCGTAGCGGCCCGAAGTCTTGCCGAGAATCTCGCTTTTGACCGGCACGGTGCGCCAGCCGAGGAACTTCTGCCCCTCTTCGCGGATGATGTGTTCGATGAACTGCATCGCCGCCTCGCGCTCGCTCGTCTCGGGGGAGAGGAAAATGAGACCCGCCCCGTAGTCCCCCTCCGAGGGGAGCTCGACACCCTTGTTGGCCATTTCCTTGCGGAGAAACTTGTCGGGCATCTGCACAAAAATCCCCGCGCCGTCCCCCGTCGCCGGATCGGATCCGCTCGCCCCGCGGTGATCCATGTGTGCGTTCATCGTCAGGGTTTTCTGGATGATATCGTGCGACCGCTTGCCCTTGAGGTGTGCGATAAATCCGACACCACAGGCGTCTTTTTCATGCGAAGGCTGCCAAAGGCCCTGGGGTTGTGGCCAGCCGAGCGGAGAGGTCTTCGAAGCGGACATTGAATGGAAAAAAGTGAGAGAATGAAAAACTAAAGTCGGATTCCGGGCAACCCGGGGGGGGGAGAACATGATCGAAACTTTCAGAAAATCCAGCGTCCATAATGAAGCGGAACCTCCCTCGCCCCGGCCACACCCCCCGGAAAACCCCGGAAAACCCGCCAAAACGCGCCTTTGTGCGTGAATACGAATTTTTTGTGCCAAAGTCTTTGCAAATCGCTCCGCACATCGGCTACCCCCGGGAAATTCGTCCGCTCAGAAGAAATTTTTACTGGATTTCATAATTATTATCATATACAATTCTCATAATTACGGAAATAGTCGGAATTGAGAATCTCTCGATCCGATGTTTTCGGAAGGCTTCACGAAACCCCACCGACACCCCATGAAACACCGGATCTCCCTCGTCGCCGCCCTGGCATTTCTTCTCGCCCTCGCCCCCCTCGTGCTGGAAGCGGGCGGATACCACAGCCAGTTCCGCGGCGTCTGCCAGCAATGCGGACACGATCTCATCGCCTACTACCGGCCCGTTCTCTGCACCGACGGCACCACCCGATACCAGTGGGTCACCGCCCGGCACCGCCACTGCCGTCCCGTCTACAAGGGAAAGGTGAAATACGATTTCTTTTACTCCCATCTCATGAACCCGGCCAATCCGAAATGGCGGGACCTGCGCTCCGGCGCACATCCCTCGAACTGCTGCGACTGAGTCGTTCGCGCCCGCATCCCCCGTTCCACCACTTGCGGACTGGAGAATTCACGCGGGTCGGTCGAGAGTAGGGACATGCATCGACACCCTCTCGGCCTCCTCGCGGCGGCGGGGATCCTCCTCCTTGGAGCCCTCTGCCTCGCGCCGCAGACCATCCGCCCCCTGGCGCGGGCGGAGAGCCGCTACGGCGTGCTGCTCCACGAGACGCGGTCCGACTATTCCCACATCCGCGTGCGGGAAAAGGACGGCGTCCGCAGCCTGCTCTTCGTCGACGAAGACGGCACCGAGCAACGGCAATCAGCCCTCGCGCTGGATCGTCCGGGAAAAAACCAGCTCGGCTACACCGAATCGCTTTTCACCTCGATGCTCTATCGCTACCCGCAGGACCGCGTCCTCATCGTCGGGCTCGGCGGCGGCGGGATGCTGCGTTTTCTCAACCACTCCTTTCCCGCGATGACGGTGGAGGCGGTCGAGATCGACCCCGTCGTGGTACGGCTGGCGGCCGAGTACTTCGAGACCGTGCCCGGTCCCCGGACCCGCCTCCACACCCGCGACGCCTTTGTCTTTTTCCGCGAAGCGACCGATCGCTACGACGCCATCTACATGGACGCCTTCCTGCGCCCGGCCCCCGACTCGGGCCTGGAGGAAACAACGGACCGGCTCAAGACAGTCGCCTTTCTCAAAACAGTGCGCTCCCGGCTCGAACCCGGCGGAGTGGTCGCCTTCAATCTCATCGAAGCCCGCCCCGGCACAGCCGACGATCTCACCGCGATCCGAACCGTCTTCCCCGCGACCACCCTCTTCGATGTGCCCGGTTCGGGGAATCTCGTCGTGATCGCCTCGGACGAAACCATCGCCCCCGATGCCGGGGAACTGCTCCGACGGGCACGACGACTCGACGCCACCCTCGCGGTGGAACTTTCTTTTGAAACACTCGCCGCGCGGATGCGCCCCGCGGAATAGGTCCGCATCTTTACTCCGCCAGATCGAGAAAGACCAGAGCCGAGGGATTCCCCACCGGGATATAGTGGCCGGTGAAATCCAGCCCGCCCGTCTCGCGGTTCACCCGGAACGCCGCAAGGTGATCGGATCGCTGGTTGCAGACGTAGAGGAATCCGCCCGTGGGATCGAAGGCAAAACTGCGCGGGTAGTTGCCCCTCGTCCACTCTTCGCCGAGGTAGGTCAGCTCCCCCGTCTCCCCCACCGAAAAGATCGCGATACTGTCGTGGAGACGGTTCCCCGCGTAGACGAAGCGACCGTCCCCCGAGACGAGGATGCCGGAACAGAAATTGCTCCCCGCATATCCCGGAGGCAAACTCGACAGGGTCTGCCGCGCGGTGAGACCCCCTTTCTCCGCGTCGTAGTCGAAGAGCACCACCGTCGAACCCTCCTCCTGCAGAGAGTAAAGCCAGCGGCCCTTGGGGTGGAAATGGAAATGTCTCGGACCGTCGCCCGGCGGCAGGTTCACATGGGGCGGGTCGTTGGGAGAAAGCAGCCCCTTTTCCTCGTCGAACCTCCAGCTGTAGATGCGGTCCTGGCCCAGATCGACATGGAGGACAAACCGGCCCGCCGGATCAGGGGCGATCATGTGAGCGTGGGTGCGATCATGTCCGCTGAATGCAAAACTGCCCGGAGGCGCGTTCGTCGCCACCGTCGGACCCACCTCGCCCCGGTCGATTTTGAAATCGGTCGCCTTCCCCAGACTGCCGTCGGGCCGCACCGGCAGCACCGCGACCGAACCGCCGAAGTAGTTCGCCACGAACAGGTACTTGCCCGACGGATGAAAGCTGAGATAGGTCGGGCCCGCCCCGCCCGAAGGCACGGTGTTGACCGGCGTCAGAGCGCCCGTGTCGCGGTCGATCCGGAAAGAGCTCACGCTGCCCTCGTTCTCCGCGTTGAGCCGGTCCGTTTCGTTGGCCGAGTAGAGATGAGTCCCCGCCGCGTTGAGCGCCAGGCAACTCGGGCTGATCCCCATCTCGTGAATCCCCGCGGGAGCGAGCGCCCCGGTGGTGCGGTCCATCTCGAACACGTGGATACCGCGCCCGTTGCCCGGCGGCAGATCCACCTGGGTGGGCAACACATCCTGAAGCGGCGAGCTGAAAGTCCCCACATAGACCAGCAGCGGGGCCTCCCTTTTCTCCGCCCGCGCGAGGGCGGCGGAAGCCAGCAGCGAACCCCCGGCCAGGGCCGAAGACGTTTTGAAAAAAGAACGGCGGGAAGAGAGCGATGTCGTCATGGAAGATGTGCGATGTCGATTGCGGCGTGGCGGCCAAAATAAGAGAAAAGATCCCTTCGGACACAAAAGAATCATGCCGCATGACGGCGGAAAAGGGAACCCCCCGCAATCATCCCAGGCAATCCCCCGGGAACAAGCAGGAAATTGCCAGAACGGAAGGGGCGGTTGCTTTTGAGCCGGACGTCACGCGACGGGAACCGTTATCGCGGACGGTCGTCACGGGGACGACGGCGTCCCGCCGGTCAGCGGTTTCCCGAGGGCGCACGGGACACGAAGCCTTTTTCTCCGAGGAGGGAAGAATACTTCGGAGTGCCCTGGGCGACTTGCAGGCCGAATTGCTTGATCGCCTTTTCCTTGAGGTGATCGATCGCTTCCTCCACGGAGTCGGTCCAGAGGATGAGGTCGAGATCTCCGGGGCTGATCGTGGCGCCGGAGACCATGTTCTCCAGCATTTGCTTCATCCCGGGGTAAAACTCGGTGCCCATCACCACGATGGGAAAGTTCCGGATCTTGCCGGTCTGGATGAGGGTGAGGGCTTCGAAAAGCTCGTCCATGGTCCCGAACCCGCCGGGCATGATGACAAATCCGTAGCTGTATTTGATGAGCAGGGTTTTGCGGACGAAGAAGTGCTCCATCGTGACCCAGCGATCCAAGTAAGGGTTGTGACTCTGTTCGAAGGGCAGCTTGATGTTCAATCCCACGCTGCGCCCGCCGACGTCCTTGGCGCCGCGGTTGGCGGCTTCCATGATGCCGGGTCCGCCGCCGGTCATGACGGTGAATCCGAGACTGGCGATGGCCGCGCCCATGTCCCGCGCCATCACGTAATAGGGATGGTCTTCGGGAAAACGGGCCGAACCGAAGACGGTCACGCAGGGGCCGACGAAATGCAGGGAACGGAATCCGCCGATGAAGTCGCGCACCACTCCCATGAGCAGGGAAAATTCGCGGAGACGGGGGTTCGGCCCGTGGAGGAGGTGCCGATCCACCATGCACTTGGCGTAATTCTCTTCTTCGCGGACTTCCTGCGGGGTCACCGGCGGGAGCGGGGCGGGGGTGCCGCCGAGGGAGGAGGCGGGATCCGATTCACGGTCAA
>CAYLJC010000252.1:0-4963 GCA_964383345.1 uncultured Akkermansia sp.
ACACCGCGGTCGAAGCCCAGCTCGCCGCCTTCCAACTGATCGAAGGCGCGAAGATCAACCTCTACGCCAGCGAACCCGCCGTCTCCAGCCCGACCCACATGAACTGGGATTCGCAGGGTCGTCTCTGGGTCCTGAACAGCCCTCTCTATCCCCACATCCAACCGGGACAGGAAGAAAAGGACAGCCTCGTCATCCTCGAAGACACCGACGGCGACGGCGTGGCTGACAAACACACCGTCTTCGCCGACAATCTCCACATCCCCACGGCGGTCCTCCCCGGCGACGGCGGGGTCTATGTGGCGAACTCGGTCGAAATGCTCTTCCTCCGCGATACCGACGGGGACGATGTCGCCGACGAACGCCGGGTGATCCTGTCGGGCTTTGGTACCGAGGACACCCACCACCTCCTCCACACCTTCCGCTGGGGGCCGGAGGGAATGCTCTGGATGAACCAGTCCATCTACATCCACACCCACCTGGAAACCCCCTACGGCGTCCGCCGACTCCTCGGCGGGGGGATGTGGCATTACCGCCCCGAAACCCGCCGCGCCGAGGTGTTCATGAAAGGGCTCGTCAATCCCTGGGGCCACGCCTTCGACACCTGGGGGCAGAGTTTCATGACCGACGGGGCCGGCGGCCAGGGTATCCATTTTGTCTTCCCCCGCAGCGTCTTCCTCTCCTCGCCCGGCGCGACACGGATTCTTTCGGGCCTGAATCCGGGGCAACCGAAACATTGCGGTCTCGAATTCCTCACCGGACGCCACATTCCCGACGCGCTTCAGGACGCTCTCGCCGCGCCCGACTTTCGCGGCAATCGCATCAATCTTTTCCAACTCTCCGACAAGGGCAGCGCCTACACCTCAACCCAAATCGAAGATCTGGTCTCCTCCCGCCACGGAGCCTTTCGCCCTATCGACATCAAAATGGGGCCCGACGGCGCGATCTACCTGGCCGACTGGTACAACCCCATCATCCAGCACGGCGAAGTCGATTTCCGTGATCCCCGCCGCGACCACACTCACGGACGCATCTGGCGGATCACCTTCGAGGGGCGCGATCTGGTGAAGAAACCGGAGATCGCAAACGCCACCGAGTTCGAACTGTTCGAGCACTTCAACGCCCCCGAAGGCTGGACCCGCAACGCGGCTGCGGTGGAACTGCGATCCCGCGACGCGGAGTCGGTCGAGACCGCGCTGAAATCCGCCAGCGCTCCCGCCGGAGTCGACCCCGACCTTTTTGCGCTCCGCAAAGTCTGGGCTTCGCAGACGATCCACCGTTTTGCTCCCGCCGAAGCCGTCGCCCTGCTCTCCTCGGACAACCACAAGGTCCGCGCAGCCGCCCTGCGCGCCCTCTACTACGCCGCCGCCGAGATTCCCGAGGCTCTCACCGTCGCAGAGAAAGCCGTCTCCGATCCGCATCCGCAGGTGCGCCTCTGGGCCGTCAGCGTCCTCGCCCAGCTCGATTCGCCCGACACCGTCAAGATCGCTCTGCGCGCCCTCGACGGAATCGAGGTGGACGAGTTCCTCGACTTCGCGGTCTGGTCCATCTGCCGAGAGCACGCGGATCGCTGGAAACCCGCCGTCATCACAGGCAATCCCTTCTCCGGCCCGCGGCAACTCCTCTACGCCGTCCGCGCCCTCAACGAAGCCGTCGGCGTCGATGCGATTCTCGCGGCACTCGAATCCGGCACCCTCGCCGCCGATACGGAAATCGCGGGCGTCGCCGACTGGCTCTCCAAAGTCGGATCGCCCGCCGATCTCGAGCGCCTCTTTGCTTTCGCCCTGCGCGACGGCACCGCTCCGGCCCAGCAACACACCGTCCTCGCAGCCCTCGACAACGCCGCCAAGCTGCGCAAGCTCCAGCCCGCCGGAGATCCCGCCCGGCTCACCGCCTTCCTCCAGTCCGAGGATCCGGCCACCTTCGCCAGCGCCGCCTCCGTCGCCGGGCTGTGGAAGCTCGAAGCCGCCCGGGAAAACCTCAAGACCGCCTTTCTCCACGCTCCGAAAGACATCGCCCGGGCCCGCGCCGCCCTCGACGGGCTCATCGCCCTCGGTGGTCCCGCCACCGCCACACTCTTCGACACGACCGCAGCGGACTCCGCGGCGCCCTTCCTCCTGCGCTCCCTCGCCGTGATCGGTCGCACCCGGATGAACCCGAAGGCCGGTGCCAAACTCGCCCTCCCCGTCCTGACCGATGCACCAAACGGCACCGATCCCCACGGCATCTACGACGCCTTCCTCGCCACGAAGCAGGGACCCGACGCTCTCGCCGCCGCCCTCGACGTAGCCACCCTGCCCCAACCCATCGCCCTCGTCGGGATGAACAAGGCCCAGAGCGCCGCGACCCGTCCCGAGGGACTCGTCGCCGCCCTGCGTAGAGCGGGCGACATCCAGCCCATGAAAACCTCCCTCGGCCCGGAGGAAATGGAGGCGATCATGAATCAAGTCGCAGAAAACGGAGACGCGCAACGGGGCGAGGCCATCTACCGCCGCGCCGCCCTCCAATGCATCGTCTGCCACGCCATCGGCGGAGCCGGGGGTGTCATCGGGCCCGACCTCGTCTCCATCGGAGCGAGCGCCCCGATCGACTACCTCGTCGACTCCCTCCTCGAACCCAGCAAGAAGATCAAGGAGGGCTACCACACCACCCTCGTCACGCTGAAAAACGGGAACGCCTTCGCCGGAGCCATCGCCCGCGAGGATGCCAACGAGATCGTCGTCCGCGACGCCGCCGGACAGGAGAACCGTCTTCCCAAAGCCGAGATCGCCGGCCAGCAGATCAGCCCCGTTTCCCTGATGCCGCCCGGATTGACCGCCTCGTTGCGGGAGGACGAGTTCATCCACCTCGTCCGCTTCCTCTCCGAACTGGGCAAAGACGGCCCCTACAAGACTCCCGCCAACCGCTTCATACGCCAATGGCAGGCCCTGATGCCGCATCCCTCCACCCGCGACCGGATCGGTCATTACGGCTCGAAGATTTTCACCGAAGACGTTTCCGATTACCAGTGGACGCCCCTCTACGCCACCGTCGCGGGAGCCGTGCCGATCGCGGAACTCCCCGAAGTGGAAGGACGCGGGAGAAACCGCCTCGGAGTGGTCCGCAGCTTTCTCGATGTCAAAACGGCGGGTCCGCTGCGCCTGAAACTCACCGGAACCCTCGCCGACCTCGAACTCTTTCACGGAGAGGACCGGATCGACGTGCCGGAACAAGGCGCGGGAGACCAAAAAGGCGCGAGCGAAATCCTCCTGCAGGTGAAAACGCCCGGTCGGCAGAAACTCACCCTGGTCGGACGCCAGGGAGCCGCCCCCCTCGACGTCGTCGTCGAAGTTCTCGCAGAAGCCGCGACCGTCGAACTCCTCGAAATCAAACATTTCTGATCCTCCTCCATCCCTTTCCATCCCCCGCACCGCCCCATGAAAATCAGCTCCCTGCCTCCCCTCGCTGTTCTCGCCGTCCTCACCGCGTGCGCGATTTCCCTCACCGCCCAACAAAAGGACAAAAAAAAGGAAACGCCGAAACTGAAATGGCGCGTCCAGCAGCTCCACCACGACAACAATGAAGGCCTCGCCGTCGGCGACATCAACGGAGACGGCAAACTCGACATCACTGCGGGCGAATTCTGGTATGCCGCACCCGATTTCAAACCGCAGCCGGTCCGCAAGCTCATTCCCTTCGGCACGGATTACGTGCAGAACAGCTCCGAACATCTTTACGACATGGACGGGGACGGCGACCTCGACATCGTCACCATCGCCTTCACCCTTTCCTCGCTCGTCTGGTATGAGAATCCCGGGGCGGGGAACTACAGCAACGAAGGCTGGACCATGCACGAACTCATCGACACCGGAGTCAAGGCGAACGAGGCCGCATTTTTCCACGACATCGACAAGGACGGTCTCCCCGAGTGGATCACCAACTCCTGGGTCCCCGCCAGCCCCACCTTGATCTATCGTTTCGTCCGGGGCGACGACGGCAGGGTCCGGGCGAAAAAACACATCGTCTCCGAGTCCGCCAACGGTCACGGCATGGGTTTCGGCGACATCAACGGCGACGGACAGGAGGACATCCTCTTCGGCAAAGGCTGGTTCGAATGCCCCGCCGACGGCCCCTACTCCGGACTGTGGACCTGGCACAACGACTTCGACCTGCCCCACGCGAGTTGTCCCGTCCTCGTCGTCGATCTCAACGAAGACGGTCGCAACGACATCCTCTGGGGCAACGGACACAACTACGGCCTCTACTGGATGGAGCAACTCGAACCGCAGTCGAACGGCGTCACCACCTGGCGTCAGCGCGTCATCGACGACAAATTTTCCCAGGCCCACGCCCTCGCCTGGGAGGACATCGACGGCGACGGCGAGCCCGAACTCATCACCGGGAAACGCTACTACGCCCATTCCGGCAAAGACCCCGGTGCCGAAGATCCCATCACCGTGCAATACTATGACTGGGACAAGGCAACCCTCTCCTGGAGTAAAAAACAAATCAGCCACTCCGTCGACGGGACCGGTCCCGGCATCGGCCTGCAGATCCGCGTCGTCGATCTCGATGGCAACGGCATGCCCGAGATCATCACCCCCGGAAAGAGCGGCACCCACATTCTCTGGAACGAAGGCTGGTCGGATCCGTCCTGAGACGCACCCTCCCCGACCGAGAAAAAATGAGCGACCCTAACTTTTCCCCATCCCCTCCGCCCGATCGCGTCCCCATCCCGGAGGAACTCCACTCCTTCTACCAGGAACGCCCCTTTGTCTCTTGCACCCGCTGCGGGGAATCCCTCGCCGACTTTCCCGACGGCTACCGCATCTCGAAGAATTTCAAAAAAGGCGAGGTCATCATCGAATACGCCCTCTGCATGCCCTGTCTTGCGGGAATGCTGGAAGAGGCCTCCGAAGAATCCAAACGCAACCTCGCGGAGTTCCAGGAAAAGCATTTCCGCAACATTTCCGGCTTCGAGGAATGC
>CAYLJC010000253.1:0-688 GCA_964383345.1 uncultured Akkermansia sp.
GGGCGAAGGTGTATCGCTCCACCGCCTTCCACGGGGTGATCCAGCGGGCCAGGGCGTTTTGCGCGGCGTCGGAGACGAGGAAGAAGAGCAGCCCGGCGACGAGGAGCAGGCCCAGGGCGCCGCCGAGCCAGCGGTGGTAGGCGTGCGAGGGGACCGCTTCGGAGAAATCCTTCGCTCCGGCCCGTTCGTCAACCTGACGCATCGCGGCTTCGACGAGGACGAGACTGGTGTTCCCCGAGTGATGATGGGCGAGTTCGATGACCCCGAGCAGTTCATCGCCGAGGCGGGGAAAGCGGCGCTGCAAAAAACGGGCCGCTTCGGCGAGGGTGCGCTTCCTCCAGACCCAGCGGTGCCAGAGCAAGGGAAGTCCGAGCGCGGGAACGGCAAAGCCGGCGAGGAGGAGGGCGATTCGCAGAGGGAGGGGCGTGTCGAAGAAGCGGTCGAGGGAAAAGAGGAGCAGGTAGGAAAGGCCCAGCCCGATGATTCCGGCGAGGGCGCCCTCGGCGATCTTGACCGACCAGAGCCGCTCGCGGAAATGCTCCAGTTTTCCCTGGAGACGCGGCGGGAGGGGCAGGTCGTGACGCGACGGCTGCCCGGGCTGGTGTCCTTTGTGTGTTTCGCCCATGATCCACCTCCATTTAACCACAGGGCGGGCTTTTCCGCCACGGTCAATTCCATCCGCAGGTTC
>CAYLJC010000253.1:698-4959 GCA_964383345.1 uncultured Akkermansia sp.
ATTTTTCGCCCGGTCCAAAAGATGACCAGCAGCAGAACGATCCCTCCCATCCAGAGGGGATGCGACCAGAGACGGAGCCGCCGCTCGAGGGGGGGAGGTTCCGGCAGGGCGGCGAGGCGCTCCCGGATGAGCGCGGGATCGGGCGTGGCGAGCATTTCGCCGCGGGTGATGCGGGCGATTTCCTCCATCACGTCGTGGCGGGCGGGTTGGCCGACGAGTTCCACGGCCGCGCCCTGAACGGTGAGGGTGGTGTCGAGGGTGCCGCCGTTTTCCACGCAGGTCATGGTGAGGTGGTGCTCACCGGGTTCGGCGGGCACGTAGCTGCCGGTGAAGAGTCCCCATTGCTCCGCTCCGCCCGGTTGGAGCCGCACGTTTTCGATTTTTCCCGAAGGCGTCGTGATCTGCACGACGACGGTGGCGGACTGGAGCGGTTCGCCGCCGACGCTCATGGCATTGGCGTTGAGGGTGAGCGTGTCACCGGTGCGGGGGCGGTCGGGCGAGAAGAAAAGGCGCATCCGTTCGTCGCTCGCCATGTTGCGTTGGTAGGCCATCCAGCGGGCCACTTGCCCCCAGAAGCGGTAGTGGTACTTGTCCTCGACTCCCTTGCGCCAGCGCCACGCCCCGTCGGTGCCCATGAAAAGAATTTTGCCGGTGCCGTAGGTTTTGGTCACAATGAGAGGGATGCGTCCGAAACGGTTCGCCTCGGAGCTGTGCGTCGCGAGAACCTCCGATCCGGCCCGGGCCCGGATCACCCCGGCATACCACTGAAAGCCGGGGAGCGAGGCCCAGAGATTGGCGTTGGCGTTTTCGGTGTCTTCGAGTCGGGTGAGGAGACTGCGGGCACCGAGTTCGGTCAGTTCGAACTGTCCCGGCGTGGCCGAACCCCATCCGCGAGGCTGGGCCGGGTCGAGGAAAACGGGGAAAAGGTCGTCGAGCTCGCTCTCCAGCAGGGTCGCCTGGTAACCGCGAAAGCCGGGCATGAGAACGAGTCCGGCGGCCTGGCTGGCGACCTGCCGCTTGAGCGCGGCGGCCTGTTCCCCGGTGAGTTGTCCGTCGCCCACCCCGACATCGCCGAGCACGATGACATCGAAGGAGGAGAGAATTTCCGGCTCGGGAAAGGCTTCGAGATACCCCGGTCCGCCGCCGCTGGCGCTGACGTCGGGATGGTAGAGGAGACAGCTCACGATGACGCCGGGGTCCCGTTCCAGCGCATTGCGAAGGTAGCGATATTCCCAGCGAGGATACGATTCGATGAGGAGAACTTTGAGCTCTTCCTTTCGGATCGAGATGGGGGCGGTGATGGTGTTGTTGTCGGGATCGTGTTCTTCTTCAACGAGAGGCAGGGTGAGGGTCAGTTGGAAATCACCCACAGCCTGCGGCGTCCAGAGAACGGTGTCCTGCAGACGTCCCATCGCCGGGATCGTGATGTCGCGCGTCAGGGTCTCGCTCTCGTTGGTGCGGATCTCGAGGGTTGCGGAATGATCCCGGGGAAAGGCGCTCGTGAGGGTGAATGGCAATCGCACCGGTTTCCCCGCGATGCCGAAGGTGGGCACGTCGAAAGCCGTCACGGCGAGATCGGGGAGACGGGTTTCGCTGCCGACGGGAACGGTGAACACGGGGATGCCGCTCATCCGAAATCTCGTTGCGGCGCGGGAAGGCGGTTCGCCGACGTTCCAATCCCCATCCGAGACAAGGACGAGTCCGAGGAGGTTCGGGTAGCGGTCGTGGACGCCGGAGAGGGCTTTCTCCAGATCGGTGCCGGACGGCGTTTCGTCGGCGGGGCGCGAGAAGGATTCGATGACGATCTCGAAATCCTCGTCGAGCGGGACCCAGGCCTCCGGGACGGTCAGGCGGTTCGCGACGGCCTCGCGGGAGAGGGGCGTTTTGTCGGCGCTGTCGGGCGCGCCGGAGTCGTCGGTGGGGAGGATGTCCTCCGTTTTCATGCTGCCCGATTCGTCCTTGAGCACGGCGATGACGGGTTGGCGATCCGGTGCGAAGGTCTCGCGCCATTCCGGCTGATTCAATGTCAGGGCGACCGCGGCGACGATGAGAAGGCGCAGTGCCTCGAGCCATCCCGATGCCGCCGAATAACCGCTCCGCTTCCATATGAGGAACCCGAGCAGAGCCGTCGAGAGCAACATGACGATCCCGGAGACAACCATGGCCGGCGTCCAGAAAAAAGTGAGTTCGCTGTTGGTCAGGGTCACGGGAGGAGCGAGTTACCCCATCGGCTTGAGAGAGGGGGATGGTTCTTCGAGGCGGGGCGGGAGGCAGAGGACGGCCTCGGCGATGAGGGCGAGAGCCATGGCGAGGAGAAAGGCGCGCCACACCTCCGAGGCGAGGGAGGCACCGCTGCCGACTTCGTCGTTGATCCGGCGGTAGTCGACTCCGGCGAGGAGGTTGTCGAGGGCTTCGGGATGGACAACGCGAGTGTCATCTTCCTCCGCCGGGCGGTTCAGGGCGATGAAACGGCGCTCGGCGTCGCTCCTGCCGGCAGCGAACGCGCCGGCGGCGAGGCCCGGGGCGAGGACGTGGTCGCCGTCTCCTCCGAGCGAGAGGGCCTCGATGTCCGGGTATCCGGACAAAGCATTCTTTCCCGACTCGATGAGGCGGGCGCGTGAGACGGCGTTGGCACCTTCCGCGAGAGCGCGGTGGATCATCACAAAGAAGACGACCCCTTCGGTGGCGAGACTCGAGTGGTCGGTGCGGGGGAGGGTGCCCCAGACGTAGAGAGGTCCGGTTGGGGGCGCGCCGTTGTCCCCATCCTCGCCGGAAAAATCGGGAATGACGCGGCTGAAGACGGATTCCCCGTTTTCCAAGCTCAGGAGCGACTGGGATTCTCCACGGAACAGACGGGTGCGGAAGAGGCCGAGGTCCGCGACGGGCAGGGGAGCGCCGTTGCGGGTGTTGGCGAGGAGGCCGGATTCCGTCCGCCACCACTGGATCTCCAGCGGGGTGGTTTCCGCGTGGAGCCACTCTCCCCATTTCACTCCGAAGAGTTCCGCACCGCCCCCGCCGGCGGGGGGCAGCAGAACGAGACCGCGTCCGGCGTCGAGATGTTGTCGCAGCAGGGTCGCGGTGGCGGTGCCGGGCGCGGGGAGGGGGGCATGCCAGAAAAGCAGGGCGGTTGTCTCCCACGGGATCCGGGCGATTCCGGTGGTGGCGATGATCTCGGCTGCGTGGGGGACGGCGGGGTCGGGGGCGGCCGAGGCGGCGGTACGAATCGCCTCTGCGGTGAGGGGATCGTCGCTGACGATGATGGTCTGGCGCTGCGCGGGCTCGTCGTAGACAAAAAAGGCGTGATTGTCCGCCGGATTGTCGTCGGCGGGCAGGTCGATGCGGCCCCAACCTCGCTCGTTTCCGCTCCCGAGTGCGATGCTGTGGCCGAGTCGGATGAGTTCGGGGCCGGACACGGTCATTTCTTCGACGGTGCGGGTCCCGTTGAGGGTGATCTCGACGGGGATGGTGGTTTCGTCGGTCGGGGACACCGCGCCCTGCCGTCGGATCGCGAGGTCCATGACGAGGTGGAGACCGTCGGGGGTGCGCCGACGCGCCACTTCGCTGACGGAGACGGCGGCGTTGTTGCTCTCGACGGAGGGGAAAGTGAGAAGGAAAAGTCGCACTGTGTCGCGGGCGGCGAGGTCGGACCGCAGGGCCTGCCACTGGCCCGAAGCGGGTTTCCAGTCGCTCTGCCGCAGATCCGACGCGAGCCAGATGTCGGTGCGTCCGCTCTCGGTGGTAACGAGATGATCGACCGCCTTTTGCAGCATCGCGGGCACGTCGGCGGAGGTGGCGGTCGGGGCCGTCGCGGGCAGGTCGCGGAGGGCGGCCGCGTCGGTCACCACGATGGGGACGAGGGTGGCGCTGTCGATGAGGATGATCTCGCTGTCCGAAGCTGTTTTTTCAATGAGTTCGGCGATGCGGGAGAGGGCGGTGGAGCGTTTCGATTCGCCGGTCTCGAGGTTGCGCTGCTCCATGCTGGCGGAGCGGTCGAGGAGGATGATGAGGGTGTCGGCTTTTCCTCCGGCGAGACGGATCCAGCCTCCGGCGAGGGGACGGCTCGCGGCGAAAACGAGGGCGGCGACGGCGAGGACACGCATGGCGAGGATGAGGATCTGCCGGAGCCGGGCGAGCCCTTTGGTCATCTTTTTGGCGTCGAGAAGGAACATCATCGCCGCCCAGGGCACGGTGCGATGCCGGTGCTGGTTGATCAAATGAATGAGGACCGGCAGGAGGGCGAGCGGCAGTCCGATGAGGAGAA
>CAYLJC010000254.1:0-4958 GCA_964383345.1 uncultured Akkermansia sp.
CAGCTAGGGCCCTCTGGGGCCCGGGAGGGGGGGCGCTCGCGGGTGCCGCAACCGGAAGTGTCACGACTGTCGAGCAAGCGGACTCGCTATATTCTCCCTTGGCATGGGGCGCGATTATTATTGTTGGGGTTCTCATTGCATTGCACGGAATGAAGCGATTCCGCGAAGCGAAGAAAGCAAGTGTCCCGCAAATTGAATAAAGTCGAACAAGCGGATGCAGCCAACCTCGCTTCGCTCGTTGGCTGATCCTTGACGTTCGCCTCAAATACATGAACAATTCTCTCACCCTTGCACTAGCACTCGCACTCCTATTTCCACAGATTGTTTGTGGAACCGCTGACGAGAGCGCGACCGAAAATCCCGGAATGCCGGCATTCTATGTTGAGTATCTGGTTGTTCAGAAGAATGCCTTTGGAGGAGAAGGCGCGTTTAAAGAGCTAATGGAATTGGCTGAGATTTCCCGTAGTAGTGCAGATTTCATTGCTGAGTTCTGGCGTGCACGGGCGCTCATGGAAGTGAGAGGTGAACTTGACACTGTGATCGAAAACATTTTTAAGCGGAATATGGAAATGTCTGAGGACGAACTTCAGCGGCTTGCTCAGAAGAAGACGAGTTTTTTGATTTATTCGAGTTACTACGATCACTGGGACGAAATTAACGAGATGATACGAACGTCACTTCGCGCGGCCATCGAAGGCGAACAAGGCAGCGATGGCAATCCGTAAAACGCTCTGTGTTGATTGCCTTCCCTGACCAAAAACCTTAATCTCGATCCGAAGTCTCGCTCCCTTTTACGGATGCCATGCTTCGGACGTTATCCCGAGAAATGATCATCTCCTCAGCAGAGTGTTGCCGCCTTCGCCAGAGCGTGAAGCCGGAGAACGCGGGGTGACCCTCTTCACTCCCCGCCCGCCCTTCAAAGCACCAGAAAGATTCCCGTATTCTCCTCGCGCCGGTCGGCCCAGCGTTCTTTGTAGGGCGAATGCATCCCGAGATCGTAGCGGGTGATGCCTTCGTTTTCGCAGCGGCGCAGGTTCTCCCACTGGAGCCGGTTGCCGAGGCCGAGGGCACGCACGTCCTCCCGGTAGCTCATCTGGAATCCTCGGTATGAGTTGTCCACGACCCCTCCGAAGATGTAGGCGAGGTCTTCGCCTCCGCGCCGGGCAAAGAGCAGACGCAACTGTCCCTGCTCGCGAAGCCCCCCGAGGAGGGAGCGGTAAAAATCGAGATACTCGGGCGACTGGAAAATGTCGGTGCCTTCCCGCCATTTGTAGGTTTGTTTCTGGATGGCGAGGATGCGGGCGAAAAGCTCGTCGGACGATTCTTCTCCGCTCGCCACGATCTCGATGTCCTCGCTTTTCCCGGCCTCGCGCAGGGTGCGCCGGAAGCTCCGGGAACGACGTTCGAGCCATCGCTCCACGCCTCCGTCGAGATCGATGAGCATGCATTCGGTCACAGGAAATTCGGTGTAGCGGGAGACGAGGGGACGCAGTCGGCGAATGGCGTCGTGGAGCGCTCCTCCGCTGCGGATTCCTCCTAGGCACAGTCCGACCGGACGCGGGAGGAGGCGGGGTGTCGCGAGGAGCATCCCGGTCAGGGCGGCGGGATCTCCCGCGAGAGCGGAGCCGAACATCCAGGAGGACTCCAGGGGAAAACAGACTCCATCCTCCCGGCGTCGGGCGAAGACCATCCAGTTGCCCGAATCTTCCACGATGAGGTGTTCGCGGGGTTCGGGGTCCCGATGGAGAAAATCGTGGGCGGCGAGCTGCCAGGGCGGACTCGAGCACAGCACCGAGACTCCCGGGGTGCGCAGCACGGCGGACGCCCAGGCCCCGGTCCGTTCGCGTAGCTCTTCGAGGGGGATGCGCTGCATGGAGCGGGGAGGCTCGTGGCCACGCCTCACGGGTTGAGAAAAGCCCGGATCAACTGGCCGTCGCGGCTCAGGACCATGACCGTGGTTTTGTCCTGCGGGAGAGAGCCGAGCAGATCGTAAAAGGTGGCCACGTCGGTGACGGCATCCTGATTGATGCGGTGGATGAGGTCGCCGGGGCGGAAGCGTTTTGCGGCCTGGGAATCGGGTTTCACTTCGGCGATGACCACGGCCGCGGTGGTTTCGGGCAGGCCCAGGGCGGCGCGTTGGGTCGGGGAGAGGTTCTCCACGGTGATTCCGAGGGCTTCGGCGATGGATTGTCCGTTGGCCGCGATGTCCGAACGCAGCTTCAGGGTGTTGGTGTCCGATTTGGCGATGGCCTGGACTGCCGCCTCCATGGCTTGTCCTTTCCGGATCACGGTGAGTTGGGCCACTTCCCCCGCTTTTTTCGAGCGGATCCGGGTGAGGGTGTCCTCGGCGGTCTTGGTTGTTTTCCCGTCGAATTTCACGATGACGTCTCCCGGTTTGAGCCCGGCCCCCTCGGCGGGGGAATCTTTCACCACGTCGGTGATGAGCGCTCCCTGGGTGCTGTTGAGGCCGAGGGCGATGGCGTAGTTTCGCGAGATGTTGTCCACTTCGATGCCGATGTATCCACGGATGAGGGGCCGACCGAGGACGATGGCTTCGAAGACCCCTTTCACCTCGTTGGCGGGGATCGCGAGACCGATTCCCTGCCAGACGCGGACGTCCTGTTGTCCGGTGAAAATGGCGACGTTGACTCCGATGACCTCGCCTCTGACGTTGACGAGGGGGCCGCCTGAGTTGCCCGGGTTGATGACCGCATCGACCTGGAAATATTCATTGGCGCCGTCGCTGAGTTCGCGCTGTTTTGCACTGATGATCCCGCGGGTGACGGTCTCGCTGAGGCCGAAGGGATTGCCCACCGCGAGGACCATTTCCCCCACCCGGACCGCCTCGGAATCTCCGAAGGCGAGAGGCCGCAGGGGCGGGAGCTGCCCTCCCTCGGGGGCTTTCAACTGGAGCACGGCGACGTCGACATTGGGATCGCTCCCGATCCACTCGGCTTCGAATTGCCCGCCGCCGTGCAGGGTCACGAGGATTTTGTCGACCCCGGCGACAACGTGGTGGTTGGTGACGATGTGGCCCTGTTCGGTCACGATGAAGCCCGATCCGAGGCCGGGGGACTGGTAGCTCTCGCTCTGCCGGTAGCCGAAAAATCCAAAGGGATCGGCCGGGACGACCCGCGTGACATTCACGCTGGTGGTGGTGTCGATGCTGACGACCGAGGAGACCACGGCGTCGGTGAGATCGGCGAGGGAGCGGTTCACTTCTTCGAGGACGGCGGTGCTGTTGAGATCGAGGGGGGTCGCCCGGAGGAGTTGGCTCGCGTCGTTCCCGTCGCTCTGTGCGAGGACGGGCGTCTCGATCCCGATCGCCGCCGTGATGGGGCGGCGCTTCAGCAAATCGAGGATGTTGTAGCGTTCCTGGCCATCGATGAGGCCGAGGTAAAAAAGGGCGGAAGAGCCGCCGATGAGGGCGACCCCGAGGAGGTGGAGAAAAAAGCGAGCCATATCCTTTTCGGGAAAGTGGTGAAAGCGGGGCGTGGAGCCTACGGGGTGTCAAGATTATCCACCTTCGGGAAAGACTCCACCATCTTTTGGTCTTCGGGCGCGAGGTCGTTGAGGGGGATGTTCCATTTCTGGCCCGAGGCGTCTTCGATGATGACCCGGGTCCCGTCGTGCCTGACGAAGCGGGCGAAGATTTCTTTTCCGAGGTAATTGGACCAGTCCCGGAAACCTCGCGCGACGAGTTCGGCCTTTTGCTTTTTGATCGACTCGATGACCGGGCGGGTGGCCCCGACCAATTCGTTGAAATAATCGACCGGGCGCCCCGAGCGGTATCCCCGGATGCTTTGTTCCACTTCTCCGTTGGGATTAAAAAGGAGCACGTTGGGGTATCCCCTGACCTTGTAGCGGTCCTTGATTTGCCGGAGGGTGTCGGGAGCGTCGGTGTAGTTGCGCGGATAGTTGAGGTAACAGATGACGAGATTTTCTTTCACAAAATTGTTGAAGCTCTTCGTCGCGAAGACCTCCTGCGAGAGGGCCATCGCCTGGGCGTTCCAGACGCCGGTGAAAAGGAGCAGCAGGGGGCGCTGCTCGCGCTGGGCGCGGTCGAAGGCGTAGTGCGGGTTGATCTCCCACCAGGCGCTCTCGGGATCGTCGGGGTAGACCTGGACGCGCTCGGGTCGCTCGTCTTCAATGACCCGTGACTGGCTCTGCATCTCCGAGATCGTCGCGCCGACGGGAGCGGCCGGGCCGGCGGGTTTGGTGACGATGGGATTGGCGGAGGGAGGGATCATCTCGCCCGGCTCGATTTTCGCCGGGAGCGGCGGGGCAGCGACGGTCCCTCCGTCCGGCTCCGGAGGGCCGGGGGCGAATTCGTCCCGTTCCGCTACCGTCGGCAAGGCGAGCGGTCTCGCCTGGGGAATCGTCGGGGTGCCGGTCCGGTCGCCGCTCTCCTGCGCGGCGGTTCGCCACGGTCCTGCCGATCCCGCGAGCAGGATCACAAGGGCCGGGACGGTGATGAGGCGGGACATCATGCTGGAAGAAAGGTAACAAAGCTCTGAAATTTGGATAGGAAAATTGACAAGGAGGGAATTCCATCGCTCAGTTTGCCACCCTCTCCCGCCAGTGCCGTGCCATGGAAAAACGCCGAACGAAACCGAGCCTCTACACCGCCTTGTTTTTTGCGCTGCTTTTTCTGGTCTGGGTGGTTTTTTCCGGGTATATCGATGTCTTTCACCTCTCTCTCGGGCTCCTCTGCTGCGCCCTCGTGACGTGGATGTCATCGGATCTCCTGTTCGCGGACCGGACCGCGCCGTTGCGCACCCGTCTGGTCCAGTCCGGCAGGTTGCTGGGCTACGTCGCCTGGTTGCTCTGGCAGATCGTTCTCGCCAACATCATGCTGCTGCGGCGCGCCTTCGGCCCGCGTGAAAGCTGGCAGCCGCAGATCGTGCGCTACGAATGCGGCCTGCAAACGGATTTTGAGAAATACCTCCTCGCCAACT
>CAYLJC010000255.1:0-4942 GCA_964383345.1 uncultured Akkermansia sp.
GTCAGGGTCTCCTGGGCCGGGAGGAGGTTCGCCGCGCCGAGGCTCAGCGCGAGAAAAATTGCGGGGAAACAGGGTGGGAACGGGGCCATACGGCACTGTACCGAATTCCGCTGAATGTGTCCCGCAAAATCGCAGCCCCGCCATTTTCCGTTTGTCATCCTTGTGAAACTCTGAGACAACAGGCTCCGGCGCATGCCCGAACTTTCTTTCTCCCCACGATGAAAAAACTCATCAACGATCCTCTCAAAGTCGCGGACGAACTGGTCGAAGGCCTTGTCGATGCCTACAACGGCGAATGCCGCCACGTCGGCGTCCGCTCCATCGTCAAGACCCACATCCCCGAGAACAAAGTCGCCCTTCTCGTCGGCGGCGGCAGCGGTCACGAACCCATCTATCACGGCCTCGTCGGTCGCAATCTCGCGGACGGTGCCGCCTGTGGGGATATTTTCGCGGCGCCCCCGCCGAATATCGTCTTCGAGGCGACCGAAGCGGTGCACCGGGGCAAGGGGGTGCTCTATCTCTACGGCAACTACGCCGGCGACGTCATGAATTTCGATATCGGCGCGGAACTGGCCGATGACGAAGGGATCGAAGTCCGCACCGTCCTGATTTGGGACGATGTCTGCTCAGCGCCACCTTCGCAAAAGCAGAATCGTCGTGGTATCGCCGGTCTGGTTCCCGTCGTCAAGATCACCGGAGCGGCTTCCCAGAGCGTCGGCACCCTCGCCGAACTCGAGGCTGTGGCGAAAAAAGCCGTGCTCCAGACCCGCTCCGTCGGGGTCTCGATGTCTCCGGGCTCCATTCCCGCCACCGGAAAACCCACCTTTGAGATCGATCCCGACAAGATCGGCCTCGGCATGGGCATTCACGGAGAACCCGGCGTCGGCGAGATCCCCATGGCCACAGCCGACGAACTGAGCGCCCGGATGCTCCAATACATTTTCGAGGATTTTGAAAAAGACGACGAGGTCGAAGCCCTGGCCGCCGGCGACGAAGTGCTCCTCTTCGTGAACTCCCTCGGTGCCACCACGATGATGGAACTGCTCATCGCCCTCCGCGCCGCGAAGAAAGGCCTCGGCGAAAAGGGGATCCGGATTTACGACGTGCTGGTCGGCCCGCTGGTGACCTGTCAGGAAATGTCCGGCGTTTCCTTCTCCCTCACCCGCCTGGACGACGAACTGAAAAAATACTGGGACATGCCCTGTCAGTCCGTCTGTTTCAGCAAAATGGAAGGGCGCTACGGAGGCTGACTCCCGCTGGCCGGGATGGCCGGGAATGCGGAATGCAAGAGGGTTGAATCCCCCGGCCAACCCTGTTTAGTCACTGCAACACAACCGTCATGGCAAAAGAATCACTCACCCCCGGCGAAGTCCGCGACATGATGCTCCTGGTGGCCGATCGGATCATCGCGGCCGAACCCATCCTCACCGACGCCGACCGCGCCCTTGGCGACGGTGATCACGGCGTGGGGATGGAGCGGGGCATGAACGCCGTCAAAGAGGCCCTCGCCGGGAAAGAATTTCCCCATGTCGGCAAGGTTTTCATGGGGGTCGGACTCGCGATGATGTCGAGCATGGGGGGAGCTTCGGGAGCGCTCTTCGGAACCCTTTTCCGCACCGGAGGCAAGTCCCTCGGGGAAGCCGCCATCCTGACCGCCAAAGAGCTGGCCCTTTTCCTCCAGGAAGGCACGGAAGGAGTGATGGACCGCGGGGAAACCGAACCCGGCGACAAGACCATGGTCGACGCCCTTTTTCCCGCTGCTGAAAAATCGCGGGAAGTCGCCGGTCTCCCCATCAGCGAGGCCCTCGCCGCCATAGCCGTCGCCGCCGCCGCCGGACGCGATGCCAGCGAAGGCATGATCGCCACCAAGGGCCGCGCCAAGACCCTCGGAGAAAACTCTCTCGGCAAGCCCGATGCCGGATCGGTCAGTGTCGCCATCATCCTCGCGGCGATGAGCGAGTACGCATCGGTCTGACCGGTGGGCGAGGGTGAGTCCGGTTCCGTCCGGGAGATTGCAGAATCCGTCGCAAGTGCTTTAGTGCGTGACTCCCATGGCAGAACCAAAAGACGTCTACACCATCCACGATCTCCGCAACTGGGCCGCAGCGACGGCGGATCTGGAGGCCCCCGCGCGACTCGCGGTTCTCGGGGATCCTGTGGCGCACTCGCGTTCGCCGCAGATGCACCAACCCGCGCTCCTCGCGGCGGGGATGGATTGCACCTACGTCAGGCTCCACATTGCGCCCGAGGACTTGGGCGAGGCCCTCGATCGGATCCGGGAGGCGGATTTCATCGGGGTGAATGTGACGATTCCCCACAAGAACGCGGTCTTTGCAGCGGTCGATGACGTGACGGATGTGGCCCGCCGCATTGGCGCGGTGAATACCGTGGTGCTGGACGGTGATCAGCTCGTCGGACACAATACCGACGCACCCGGGATGCGCCGTGCGATTCGGGAAGCGTTTTCGATGGACCTCACCGATCTCCGCATCATGATCGTGGGGGCTGGCGGGGGCGCGGGAAAAGCGGCGGCGGTGCAGTGCGCCATGGATCACTGCGAGCGTCTCGTTCTCGTCAATCGCACCGTGGCGAAGGCAGAGGCTCTCGCGGACGAGCTGCGGGATCTCATGAACGCCCCGGGGAGACTCGAGGGTCCTGCCAACCGGCTCGTCGCGATTCCGTGGGAGGAAAGGGCGATGGAGCGCGAAATCGACCAGATCGATCTCATTATCAATGCGACCCCGATGGGAATGAAGCGGAGCGATCCCGAGGTGGTTCCGCAGAGGCTCATAGACCCCTCTCATCTCGTCTACGACATGGTCTACTCGCCCGCGCGAACCAGGCTGATGGCCAATGCCGAAGCCGAGGGGGCCAAGGCGGCGAACGGTCTCGGGATGCTGTTGTGGCAGGGAGCTTTCGCCTTCGAGTTCTGGTTCAATCGCGAGGCTCCGGTCGAGGCGATGCGGTTGGGTCTGGGAGCCTGAGCCGGAGGAAAGGGATTCCGCATCTGCGGCGGAATTGTTTGCATAAGGGAACCGGAGGGTTCGTCCGTCTCGTATCACCACCGGAATCGATTTTCGGTTCCAGGATAAAGGTGAAACGTCAATCCTCCATCAGCATTCCCTTATCCTTATGAAAATCCTCCTCTCCTCGATCACCGCCGCTGCCGCCGTTCTGGTGGGAAGCACCGTCACCGCCGAAGCCGGCCCCCGTCATTCGAGCGGCTTTTTCCGTATTGAAAATTTTGTGAATCCGTCCGTCCGCCCCTCCCACAACAGTCACCGGCATCATTCCCACAACAGTCACCGGCACCATTCCCACAACAGCCACCGGCATCATTCCCACAACAGCCACCGGCAGCATTTCTATCGCGGACACCTCCATAAGAAGCATTCTCACAGCAGCCACCTCCATCGCGGTCATTCCCGCAGCGGGCATTCCCACGCCCACCGTGTCTGGCGCTACAGGATGATGCGGTAGAGAGGAATCGCCGCATCCTGTCTGGTGCCGCCTTTCATCCCGATGGCCCCGGGATGCCACGGCGGTGACCTATCGCAACCACTACTCCAACGGCACCACAAGAACCCGGTCGAAAACTTTCTCCTGAATACTACGAACCCTTCCGGGTCCTCCTCCTGAAAACGGGGCACGCGAGTGCCCCGTTTTTTGTCTTTTTGGTTCTGCGGCGGGCTTCAGGTGAGAGCGTCGGGAGCCCGGAGGACCGCGGGAGAGACCTCGCCGGTCGTCGCCTCTTCTCCTTCGATTCTCACCTCCATACCGAAGGGGAGGGGTTCGTTGTTTTCCACATGACCGGCGGAAAGGCCGCAGAGAACGGGAAAGGGGGCCTCCCGGAAGTGGCGGACGAGGACCTCGTCGAGGGTGACGCCGTCGGGTCCGGGGTCGCCCTCGGTGAAAGCTCCGATGAGGACTCCGCGAACGCGATCAAACCATCCGGCCTGGGTCATCGTGGTGAGGAGACGATCCACTCGGTAGGGGCGCTCGCCGACGTCTTCGAGGAAAAGGATGCGGTCGTCGAGGGGAGGGCGGTAGGGCGTGCCGACGAGGGCCGCGAGGACGGCGAGATTCCCTCCGGTGAGAATGCCCTCGACGGGTTCACGGGGCGTCTCGTTCATTCTCTGGAGATTCCACTGGAGCGGCGCGGCGGGATTTTCGAGGAGGGTGATCCATTTTTCGCGCAGGGCTTCCGACGCGCTGCCAAGGGCGGCGACCATGGGGGCGTGGACGGAGCGGATCCCGGCGCGGGCCCAGATGGCGTGCAGGGCGGTGATGTCGCTGAAGCCGACGAGGGTCTTGTTGGCCTCCCGGACCGCGGCGGGATCGATTCCGGGGAGGAGCCGCGTCGTCCCGAAACCGCCGCGGGCGCAAATGACGGCGTCTACGTCAGGGTCCAGAATCGCTTCGTTGAGTTCGGCGAGGCGGCGCTCGTCGGAGCCGGCGAAGTAGCCGCTTTTGCTGAAAATATCGGGTCGGGTGTGGACTTCGTAGCGTTCGGAGAGCCAGGCGAGACCTTTGCGGAAGGACACTTCGTTGAAAGGTCCGGCCGGGGCGACCACGGCGAGTCGTGATCCGGGGCGAACGGCTCGCGGGAGGGGGAAACTCATGTGCGGATACGGCCTCGAGGGAGCGCGTCGTCGTCGGATGGAACCCGTCAGCGGCACGCCGACGGAGGCGGTCGGGTTCGGTCGCCCGGCGGGACGGAGAACAGCACGGGGCTGTTTCCCGCGTCCTGCCGGGCGGAGCCGGGAACCGGTGATTTCTCTCCTATTCGGTGGCGTTGATCATGCCGTAGTCGCCGTCTTCGCGGCGGTAGATGATGGCCAGTTTGTCGGTTTTCTCATCGTGGTAGAGGATGAAGGGTTTCTCGTTCATCTCCATGTCCATGATCGCCTCGTCGCTGAAGAGGTGCTTGATCTTGTATTTC
>CAYLJC010000256.1:0-4935 GCA_964383345.1 uncultured Akkermansia sp.
ACCCTGAAAAAGGCGAACAGTTCCAATCCGACCTTCGCCAAATCCTTCGAGGTTTCGTATTTGCCCTCGGAATGGGAGAGCTACAGCGGACTCGACGGCGTGCTCATGGACCGGGATTCGTGGCTGTCCCTCACCCCGGGACAGCGCCAGGCCCTCATCGCCTGGGTGCGCCTCGGCGGCATCCTCGACATTTACCGTGAAGAGGGAACTCCGCTCTCCGCCCTGCGCCTGCCGGTTCTCCCGACCGACTCCACCGACATTCCCCTCAGTCTGGGTTCCATCAGGCTCTACGAGTGGGATGGAGTGGAACTGCCCGACAGCCTCATCGCCCGGTATCGAAATCTGCCTTCTCTGGCCGGGGCACTGGCTAATGATTTCGACAGCTACGGCGAATGGCCCCTGGGGAAACTGTTCGGGCACCACGAATTCAATCCTTTTTTCGTGTTTGTCCTCCTCCTCACCTTCGCCATTCTCGTCGCCCCGGTGAACCTCTTTTATTTCGCTCGTCCGGGGCGGCGGCACCGGCTTTTTATCACCACTCCGATTATTTCAGTGGCGACCTGTCTCCTCGTCATTGTCGTGATTCTCTTCACCGACGGCATCGGCGGACGGGGAATCCGCGTCGTCCTCGCCGATCTCCAGCCCGCACGCGACGAAATGCAACTCTACCTCACCCAGGAACAGATCAGCCGCACCGGCGTGATGGTGAACACCGGGTTTTCCAGCTCTCTCATTGATGAAATCAGTCCCGTCCACCTCCGCGAAAGCCACGGGCATCGACCGGGCGGCAACCCGCGCCGCTCGATGCGGTACGACATGACCGGGGATGCGTTTTCGGGAAGCTTTTTCCCGAGCCGGGCCGAGCAGGGTTTTGTGCTGCGTGCGGCGGAACCCACCCGCTCGCGCATCGAGGAGACCCCGCGCGAGGGAGAGTCCGGTGTCCCGCGTCTCACTTCCACGATGTCCCGGTCCATCGCCGAATTTTACTACCGCGACGCCGACGGCGGAGTCTGGGTGATGCCCTCCGGGAGTGGGAAAACAATCGCTCCGGGGCGGAAAATTCCGCTCGAAAAGGCATCTTCCGAAACATGGCCCGAATGGCTCAAGGAGGACACGGAGCGCTTCAGCAAGACGCAGCGCTCGCGCCTGCGCCGTATCGCCGCCGAGCCGAACCGCTTTTTCGCCCGCCTCGCCGACGGCGAATCACTCGCCCTCTCCACCCACCCGCGCATCCGCTGGGAAAACACTTTTGTCCTGCTCACCGGAACCCCCGCCTCCGGTTCGGCGATGACTCCTCCCGCTCCCGAAACCGCCGCCCGATGAGTGACCCTGCCCCCATCGAAACACCCCCGTCCCCCGCCGCGAATTCCGCCGTCCTCGAGCCGGACGACCGGGACACCCCCGCCATCGAAGTGCGTAATCTCTCTCGCTCGTTCCCCGGTGTCCATGCGGTGCGGAACGTCTCCTTCACCGTCGCCCGCGGTCAGGTGATCGGCTTTGTCGGAGCCAACGGTGCGGGCAAAACCACCACCATGCGCATCCTCGCCACCCTCGACCACCCCGACTCGGGCGGAGCGAGGGTGTGCGGATTCGACGTGGTGCGATATCCCGCCGAAGTGCGGCGGCGGATCGGCTGGATGCCCGATCACTACGGGACCTACAGCAACATGACGGTGCTGGAATACCTCGACTTTTTCGCCCGGGCGCTCGGTTTCCGCGGAGAGGAACGGCTCCAACGCATCAGCGAAGTAATGGAGTTCACCGACCTCACCCCCCTGGCCGACCGGCTCGTGGAGACCCTCAGCAAAGGCATGGGACAACGGCTCTGTCTCGGCCGCGCCCTCCTTCATGACCCCGATGTCCTCATCCTGGACGAACCCGCCGCCGGTCTCGATCCCAAAGCGCGGGTCGAGCTGAAACACCTCCTCCGCATCCTCTCCGAAGAGGGCAAGACCGTCTTCATCAGCTCCCATATCCTCTCCGAACTGGGCGAGATGTGCGACTCGCTCCTCTTTATCAATCAGGGCGAAATCATCCATCACGGCTCCGCCGAAAGTCTGCGCCAGGGCAGCGCGGCGACCTGCCTCGTGGAGGTGCGGCTGGCCCACTCGATCGAGCGTCTCGCCGAATGGGTCTCGCTCCATCCCCACGTGACCTTCAAAGAGACCACCCGCACCGGCGGTCGCATCGAAATCGACTCGACCGAGCCCGAGAGGATCGCCGCCGTGCTGCGCCATATGATCCGCGACGAACTCCCCGTGACCGATTTCCATCTCCAGGAGCGCAAGCTCGAGGATGCCTTCATCGAAATCCTCGGCGAAATCGAGGCCAGCGGAGTCCCCATCGTCGGCTGAGCGAATCTCAGTCGAGCGGATTCCGGAGCGCCTCGAGGACGAGATCGACATGTGCGGTCGGCTTGACCTTCGGAAACACCGCACGGACGATCCCCTCTCCATCGATCACGAAGGTGGTCCGCTCGGTCCCGAAATAGACCTTCCCGTAGAGTTTCTTTTCCACCCAGACGCCGTAGGCCTCGACCATGTTCCGCTCCTCGTCGCTGATGAGGGGAAAGGGCAAATCGTATTTGGTCAGGAACGCCCGGTGTTTCTTGATGGGGTCGATGCTCACCCCGAAAACCCTGGCATGGCCGGAAATCTCCCCCCACGCGTCGCGGATCCCACAGGCCTGGGCAGTGCAGCCGGGGGTGGCGTCTTTCGGATAAAAATACAGGACGACGGTGGAACCGCGGAGTTCCGCGAGACTCACTGTTTCGTTTTCCCCGTATCCGCCGCCGATCACCGGCAGTTCGAAATCGGGGGCCTTCTCGCCTGGTTGTGGTTGGATGGACATATCCAACCCATACAATGAGATTCCACCGACGGGCCACATTTTGTGAAAAATTTTGCAACCGCTCTCGGTTTCCAACGGAGCGGGGAAGAGACGTCGGAGAGAGCAATTTTCACCTTTCCTCGGGAGTTCCCCGCCCCTATCGTCCCACACATCAACCTGTCCACGCCCTCCATGCCCGACCCGACCGCCCCAGCCCCCGCCCTCCAGGAAGACGACGTCGCCGCCATCGACCACCTCCGCGCCACCTACGACGAACTGAGGAGCGAACTCTCCAAGGTCATCGTCGGTCAGGATACCGTCATCGAACAACTCGCGATCTGTCTTTTCGCCCGCGGCCACGCGCTTCTCATGGGTGTTCCGGGACTGGCCAAGACCCTCCTCGTGTCGCGTCTCGCAGAGACCATGTCGCTCAGTTTCAGCCGCATCCAGTTCACCCCGGATCTCATGCCCATGGACATCACCGGGACCGAAATCCTACAGGACAACGGCTCGGGACGACGCGAATTCGAGTTCGCCCACGGCCCCGTCTTCGCCAACATCGTTCTCGCCGACGAGATCAACCGCGCCCCTTCGAAAACCCAGGCCGCCATGCTCGAGGCCATGCAGGAACACCGCGTCACCGTGGCCGGACACAGCTTTGAACTCCAGCCACCCTTCTTCGTTCTGGCGACGCAGAACCCCATCGAACAGGAAGGGACCTACCCCCTACCCGAAGCACAACTCGACCGCTTCATGTTCATGATAGGGGTCGATTATCCCTCCCGTGACGAAGAGATTTCCATCGCCCGCACCACCACCGGTGAAACCTTCCCGAGGCTCACCGCTCTCCTCGACGCGGAAAAAGTCATCGCCTTCCAGCAACTCGTCCGCCGGGTTCCCGTGCCCGATCACATCTACCACTTCGTCGTCGATCTGGTCCGCCGCACCCGCCCCGAGTCGGAGGACGCGCCCGACTGGCTCAAGCCCCTCGTCGGCTGGGGTGCCGGTCCCCGTGCCGTCCAGTACCTCATCCTCGGTGCCCGCGCCCGTGCCGCCCTGCGCGGGAGCTACATGGTTCGGCAAGAGGACGTCGTCGCCGTCGCCGCACCGGTCCTGCGTCACCGCATCCTCAAGACCTTCACCGCCGAATCCGAAGGCGTCACGAACCGCTCCATCATCGCGCGCCTCATCGAAGATCTCAACAACGACGCCTGACCGGTCCCACGTTTCTTCCCTCTTTCGCCAGCCCTCCGCCCCCCGCCCGCGTGTCCGAACCCCACCAGCGAGATTTCCTCGATCCTGCGGTCCTCGGCAAACTCCTCGGACTGCCGCTCAACGCCCGTTCCCCCATGATGGGAAGCGTCGCGGGGCGCCATCGCAGCCCCGTGCGGGGTTCGGCGATCGAATTCGCCCAGTACCGCAAATATGTGCCGGGAGACGACACCCGCCGCCTCGACTGGCGCACCTGGGGACGGACGGATCGTTACTACATCAAGGAATTCGAAGCCGACACCAACCTGCGCCTCTGCCTCATCGTCGACACGAGCGGTTCGATGGGCTACGGCGAATCCGGATCGACCCGACTCGACTACGCCCGCCGCCTCGCCGGCACCCTCGCGTACCTCGCCGGACAACAGGGCGACGCGATCGGACTCTACGGCGCTTCGACCGGTTTTGACCGGGAGACACCGCCCCGGCGTGGTCCCCGCCATCTCGGGCTCGTCCTCGACCACATCGCCGGACTCCGCGCCGAAGGGGAGTCCGGACTCGTCCAGGCGATTCACGAAGCCGCCGAGAAAATCCGGCAGCGCGCCCTCATCGTGATCCTCTCGGACTTTCTTTTCCCCCCCGAACCCCTCCGCGAAGCGTTCCAGCATCTTCGTTTCCGCAAACACGACGTCTCCGTTTTCCATCTCCTCGACCGCGAGGAGATCGACTTCACCTTCGATCGACCGACCCGCTTCCTCGACCTCGAGGGTGGCCCCTCCCTCCTCGCCGATCCCTCCCTGATCCAACGCCGCTACCGCGAGGCGGTGAAAGAATATCTCGAAACCGTCAACGATATCGTGAACCACTCGTCCGTCGATTATCACCGGACCTTTCTCG
>CAYLJC010000257.1:0-1236 GCA_964383345.1 uncultured Akkermansia sp.
ACGCGGCGCATGTCGACGCGCCAGAAATGGAGGTTGCGCGGATCTTTTTCGAGATTGTCCGGATCAGGTTCGGAGGACATGCGGTAGGTGCGGCTCAGCAGGATGAGCCGGTGCATCGCCTTGATATCCCAGCCGCTCTCGCGAAATCGTCCCGCGAGCCAATCGAGCAAAGCGGGATGGGTCGGTTTTTCCCCGAGTTGACCGAAGTCCGAGCTGCTCGCGACGAGGCCACGCCCGAAGTGATGCTGCCAGAGCCGATTGACAAAGACACGCGCGGTCAGTGGATTGGCCGGGTCCACGATCCACCGGGCCAGTTCGAGGCGACGGCCCGAGCTGCCGCGTCCGTCGCGCCGCACCGGACTCGCCTCGACCCAACGGGGATCCGAGTCCGCGCTGGCGAGGACGGCGGGCAGGCCGGGGCTCACCACCTCGCCGGGGGCGTGAGCGCTGCCGCGCAGGTGGATGTGCATGGGGGCGGGTTCGACACCGCCCTCGGTCACCGCATTGATCGGCAGGCCCGGTGTCGCTTTTCGGGTCTGGGCGAGGGTTTGGTCGAGCTGGCGCAGTTCGGCGACAAGATCGCGTCCGGCCGCTTTTTTGATCCGCTCGATCACCGACTTGGCCCCCGACCCGGTGAGGAGAGTATCCAGCGAACCCGAACCGCTCGCGGAAGTCCGCAGGGAAAGATCGATATACTGTCCGCCACGGGTCTGGCGGCAGTGAACCGCGAGAGAGTTTTTCCCGGTCTGCAACGCAGCGAGGGCGGCCTTGGGCAGGAGGACGGTTTGGTAGTTTGTGGTGTAGCCTTTGGCTTCAAAAATGCGGGTCCCGTTGAGGTAGACTTCGACATCCTCGTCGTGATGGATCTCGAGGACGAGAGATTCGGGCAGGGTCTTCAGCCCGAAATTCGTCCGCATCCAGATCGCGGGCGTTTTCCATTCCGTCCGAATCACGGAAGCGGGAGGATCGCCCGCGCCGAATCCCGAGCGACCTCGCAGCCACGACTCGTTCCTGTAACCGACCTCCCGCCAGTCCTCCTCCGGCCGGGTCGTGGTGTAGGACCACTCCGCCCCGGCCCCGCGGGCGTCATCGACGAGGGGCGGGGCCGGCGCGTCCGGTGCTTCCGTGAGCCCTCCGACCTTGTGCAACACCGCTCGAATTTCATCGACGAGGACCTCCCGATGTCCCTCCAGCGAGGCGAGCTTCGCCTTCCGTTCTTTTGCAAACGTCGCTTTC
>CAYLJC010000257.1:1246-4935 GCA_964383345.1 uncultured Akkermansia sp.
CGCCGTGGCCCAGTGCAGGAGGGTGCCCTCGGTTTGGTAATGGGTCACTCCCCGGAAAAAAGCCATGAAGGCGTAGTAGTCCTTCTGCGAAACGGGATCGGCCTTGTGATCGTGGCAACGGGCGCAGCCGAGAGTGGTCGCGAGGAAGGTCTCGCTGGTGACCTGGACATTGTCGGCGAGAACGTCGTAGACATGCTGCTCGCGATCGGCCGGTTCGTCGTCCCACTGCATGAGCCGGTGGTAGCCGGTGGCAATGAGCGAATCCCGTGTCGGCACGGCGATCTCGTCGCCGGCGAGCTGTTCGATGACAAAGCGGTCGTAGGGCTTGTTGCTGTTGAAGGCGTCGATGACATAGTCGCGGTAGCGCCAGATATGGGGCTTGCTGTTGTCGCGCTCGAAGCCGTTCGACTCGGCGTAGCGGACCAGGTCGAGCCAGTGTCGTGCCCATTTTTCCCCGTATTGGGGACGAGCCAGAAGATCCTCGACGGCGGCGTGCCAGGCGGCCTCGGGATCCTCCGTCGAGGCGGTCACGAAATCCTTGACCTCTTCGGGAGTGGGCGGCAGGCCGGTGAGATCGTAATACAACCGGCGGATCAGGACCCGCGGTGCGGCCGGAGGATTCGGACTCAGCCCCTCCCGGTCGAGTTGCGACCGGACAAAAGCATCCACTCCATTTCCCCGCCACGCCGCATCCGCGATCTCCGGCGGCGGCGCGTCGGAGACGGGACGATAGGCCCACCAGGCGCGGTCTTCGTCCGTCACCGTGAATCCCCGCCTTTCGACCGAGACACCTTTGATCTCCAGCGCCGGATCGTAGGGAGCGCCCCTCTCGATCCAATGCGTCAGGATCGCGCGGGCTTCGTCGGAGAGTTTCCCCTTGGGCGGCATCTGGTGATCGGCGTCCTTGTAGCTGATCATTTCGAGGAGGACGCTCGCCGCCGGATCTTCGGCGTTGTAGGCGGACCCGTAGTGCCCGCCGTGGAGCAGTCCCTCCCGACTGGTGAGGCGGAAATCGCCCTTCAGTTCGTCCTCGCCGCCATGACACCGAAAGCAATGTTCCTTGAGCAGCGGATAAACCGTTTCCCGGTAGTAGTCCCCTCCCTCGTTTCCCTCCCCCGACACCAGGACCGGCGCAAGGATGAGCGCGAGCAAGGTGGCAAGAGGGACGGAAGTGGATGTGGTCATCAGGAAAGAGAGGGCCGGTTTTCCCATCAGCACCGGGGATTCACACGGACGCCCCGTCCAGAAAGAATCCGGAAGGGTCGTTATGGCAAGAATACGGCATTCGCTGCGAATACGACATTGCAAAGTTCGACTCAATCACGCGGGATCTGACTCCGTGGGTTCTTTCGCCAGTTTCCACGAAATCAAGCCCCGGTGAAGATGATAGATGGAGGTGAACCCGGCCCGGCGCAGAGCCGACAGCGACAATCGACTGCGATACCCTCCGTCACAATAGACGAGAATAGGCTGGTCACGACCCATCCCGTCGAGGGCGGAGGCATCGAAGGCCCCACCCCGAAAAGGTGCATTGACCGCCCCGGGCAGGTGCTCGGCGAGGTAACGCGGCGGCGGTCTCACATCGACGGGAAGCAGGTTCCCCTCCTGCAAAAGAAGAGCCGCTTCCCCGGCCCGGAGGTTGCAGACAGCCCCTGCTTTCCGGGTAGGCCCAAAAAGCCGAAGATCCCAGCGCGATTCGCAAAAACACCAAATCCCGCAGAGAAGCCCCACGGCCACAAGGATAAGAAAGAGGAAGAACATTTTCCCCACTCAACCGGAAATCGAGAACCGGGGCAAGGGAATATCCCGCCCCCCAATTCGGATCCGTGACCGCACCGCGGACGATGGATCAGTTGGTTGCGTCGTTGATCGCTTCCTTGATGTTTTCTCCGGTTTTCTCGATCGCCTCGCCGACTTCTTCGGCGGCGTCTTTTGCTTCTTCGTTCTCGCGCACGTCGAGACCATCCTTGATCTCTTCGACCGGCGAGGAGTTTTTCTCACAGGCGTTGAAGAGGCAGCTCGTCCCGGCGAGGGCGAGGAAGGCGACTGCGAGGGCGAGATTCTGTTTCAGTGATTTCATCATAGGGAGGTTTGGCGGTGGTTACCCAAGCAACTTTGCCCGGTAGGCGGTAATACTGTCAAAACGACGAGAAAAAGGCAATCTTTTGATGAACGATTTACACGGGTCCTCCATGGAAATCGCGGGAGTCACCGGCGGGCACGGCACCGCCCCCATGTCGTCCCTCACGAAAAACCATCGAGCAGCAGCGAAATCCAAACCACGATCAGGACCAGCCAGACGATCAGCCAGGTGAGCGCGAGGACGAAGGCGACCCACCAGGTGAGGCGACCGCGGGGGACGAAACCCGCCGGACGCCCCCGATAACGGAGCAACAGATAGAGCGCGAGCGGCGCGGTGAAGAGCGAAAGCGGTGCCAGCCAGGTCACGAGGGCGAGAGCCCGTTTGTCGTGCAGGCGGGCTCGACCGATGTATCCGGGATCCTTTTCCACCTCGCGGAGCCGGTGGAGGCAGGGCGGGCAGAGATCCCGTCCGGCCCATGAGACGGCGGCTCTCTCCGAAAGGAACCCACCACATTCGTCACAGACTTTTTCGGCGCGTTCGCCGGGAAAAAAAGAGCAACCCGCCTCACCCTCGCCCGCCGGTGCTCCCACCTCCGCAACGATCCGCTCGCGGAAAAGGCGCGGAAACATCGTCACGCTGACCTCGCGGCGACAGACGGGACATTTCTCCTCGAAAAAAGAAATTTCCCGGCCCACCTGCAGGCGACTGCGACATCCCGGACACTGCAGGATGGGACCTTCGTTTGCGTCGTTTTTGTGTTCCGGGATCGAAGTGGACATGAAAAAACTGTCTTTATTTTCTCACCACCCGGGTCGAGGCGATGCGGTCGTGAAGGGTTCTCTTTTCCGGGTCGAAGGCCGCCATCCAATAGACCCCCGAGCACAACGCGAGGAGGGCGAAATAGAGGAAGAGGCCGGTGATCATCGCAAAAACAAACCCAGCCGCATTGTCCGAACTGTTGTTCGACGCCGCCGCGAACACCGCCACGATGAGGCCAAAACCCACCGACGAGGGAATCCAGACGATGAGGTAATTGAGCGGCTTTTTCGCGAGCCAACGGACAAAGGCCCGCTTGTAGGTGAGCCGCGATCCGTCGGGGTTCACCACCTTCGCCCCGATGATCATTTTCCCGGCGGTGGCCTGGTATTTGCCCACCATCCAGGTATCGTAAAAAATACTCAGCGCGAGCACGCCGAGCATACCGAGTCCGTAGGCGAGCATCATCGCCGCAGTGAAGCCGGTGAGGCTCTGGAGATCGCCCCCCTCCCCCGCGCCCGCTCCCGCCGTGATTCCGCTCGTGAACGTGATGGCATAATAGGGTACCATGCAGAGCATCGCGGGAATCATTTTGATCATATAATCGAGCGCGGAAGCAAGAACCCGCCACCAGAAGCCGACGTATTCCGCGCCCCGGCGGGTCGCGTCGGCGATCTCCACGGTCGCCCCTTCCATCATGATCTGGAGAAAGGATTCCTTGTGTTCGGGGGCAACGAGGGCCTCGCCGTAGGGGAGCATTTCCTCGACCCGGCAGACCCGACCGGAGTGGACGCAGACGCCGATCTCGACCGGTTCGCCGCCATTTTCCGCCTCGATCAGCTTCCCGGCG
>CAYLJC010000258.1:0-4920 GCA_964383345.1 uncultured Akkermansia sp.
CGAAGTTTCCGTTGAACGGGCTTGCGCTCACGCCTTCAGCGGCGGCGGCGAGAATGGTCATTGTATCGATCATATTAGTTCCTTGTGTTACTACTTACTGTTTGCCTGCCACCGCCCACACTTCCTATGCATGGTCCCGGTGACAAAAGGGGTTTCATTTCAATACTATCAATGCTCTTCGTGTGAGGTCGCCAATTTGATGTAGACGGCACAGAGCAGTGCAAAAACGGTGGCCTGGAGCGCCCCGACGAGGATCTCCATGAAATAGAACGGCAGCGGGAACACCACTGCGGAAATCGTCGCCGCCCAACTGGGCAGACCGACCTGCTCCCCGAGGTGCCCCATGGTGTGGAGGAGGGTCTCCCCCGCGAAAATATTCCCGAGAAGCCGCAGGGAGAGCGACATGGGCCGGAAGACAATGGAGATCACCTCGATCACGCCGACAAACATGAAGATCGGCATCAGCATGTACTTCAGCGCACCGCGCAGACCGCCCTTGGGTCCGAAAATGTGAACCAGCGTTCCCCATACCCCCAGTTCGCTGACGGAGAGCCAACACCAGACCAGCATGAACACCAGCGCCAGCGCGAGGGTCATGTTGAGGTCGGCGGTGGCCGGACGCAGCAGGGGCGTCTCCAGCGTCTCCAGCACGAACGGCGCCTTGGTCACCCCGAATCCCATCGTGCCGACGCCGGGGAGAAGCCCGAACCAGTTCGAGGCGAGGATGAAAATAAAGATCGTCGCGAGCAGCGGAAAGGCTTTCGGAGCGACGTGCTTGCCAACGATCCCCTCGACCTGCCCGTAGAGAAACTCGATGAGGTACTCCACGAAATTTTGCTTCGGTCCGGGGATGAGCTCCATCCGCTTGGTCGCCATCCGGGTGAACGCCAGCATCGCCAATGTCACAATGACCGCTACGAAAATGGAGTTGCTGATCCAGCCCAGCGCGGGAATCTCCGGCGCATGGATGCCACCGGCTGCGAGCAAAGGACTGAATGAGGTGAGAGAGACCATTGTCAGGATAGATTCCGTCGTTGGGGTCACGGCCCCCCCATCCTGCTTTTCGCGTGGAGGGCGACCGTATTATCGGCCCGCACCGTAAGCAAAGCTGAACATCTCGCAAGGCGATTTTGTGAAAAATTTCACAAGCGCCTCTGAAGCCCGTCCCACAAGGGCTGGGAGCGATCACCGCCCCTGCAAAAAGGGAGAAAGAAAGTCGAGAACCTTTTTGCCCTGCTCGATGAGCTTGTCTGATCGTCCGTTCCCTCCCTCGGGAGCGATAAATTCCTCGGCCATTTCCCGCAGTCCATCGGGCAACTCGTCGAGGAGGGACTCCCCCGCCGCCGCGATGAGACGCGCGCTGAGATCCTCCTTCGGATCGTCCGTCGTACCCGAGAGTCGTAGCGGTGCCCAGCGGAAACCATCGCGGTCCTCGACGAAAACAAGCCGTTCCGCTCCCGGAATCCAGCGCATCGTCCCCGGTGCCACCCCCACTTTCAGATCGCCCGCGAGTTGGTCTCCCACGATATCCACGGAACCCTCGATCCGCACGAGTCCATCGGACTGCAGCACCAGATCGCGCAATTCGACGCGCCATCCGTCACTTTTGAAATTCGTCCTGGCCTCGTTCAGGACGATGCGCTTGAAGCGGTCCGAGCGGGTGTAGCGGGCCACCAGTTCGAGTACCGGAATGGACTCGATCACCCCCTCGGTCACGTTGAGAGTGCCTTCGTAGATCAGGCCGCCGGGCGACCCGGTGATGTGGACCGGGCCGTGGAGGATTCCCTCGAGCCTGTCCCGCCACTCCCCGCTGATCAGTTCGTCCACGGTGATGGAAGAGATGTCCAAATCCACATCAAAAAGTCCCCCGTTTTCAAAACCGATCTCCCCCCGGCCCTCGATGTGTCCGTTCCGGTAGATTCCCAGGGCGCAGCGATCCACGAAAAGTTCGCTGTCGCGCCAGCGCATCCCCAGTTCCTTGAGCCGGATCTGCGGCTGGTCCGGCACCTCCATCGTCCCGCCCTTCCCCCGGATCTCCCAGACACCGCTGGCGAAATCGGGTTCCATCGTCGTTTCGACCCCCGCCAGAGTGAAGACCGTCCCGGCGGCTTTTTCCACGGCGACATTGGTCGTGGCGATGTGGATGCGGTCGATCTCGACCCGGTTCGGAGCGAGGTCGGAGAGCCAGCGGGGAAGTCGCGACGTCTCCTCCGCCGAGGTCTCGCCCGAGGCCATCACGGCGACCGGTGCCGCCTCGCGGGTGGAGGAAAATAGCAGATGGAGCCGATTCACCGTGATGTCGGGCACGAGAAAAGCACGATTCCTCACCCCGTCCGTTTTTGTCTGGACCCCGTCGAGGACCAGCTCGGAGAACGCCGCCTCGGGCCGGCCCGTCGCGGTGATCCTCGCCGCGAAAACTTCCGAACCACTCCATTTCAATTCCCCCAGGCTCACCTCGGACTTCAGCGCGGTCTCGGCTCGCCTCGCCAACCACTCGCGGAAACCCTCCCCCTGGAGCCAGGCGTTCAGGCTGGACTTCGCCACGAGAAGCCCGAGGACCAACAGCACCAAGAGCACCCCGCCGCTCACGAGGACGACAGTGAGCGGATGGACGGAACGCCGCGGCGTTTTCGGGGGATTCGCTGCCATGCTCCAACAAACCACCCGATCCCCCTCCCGGTAAAGAAAAATAGCCCGGTCCCGCATTTCTTTCTTTTCTGGGATTGCGGAAGTGCCCGCGACCTTATAAAACTCCCCTCGTGCTGGAACTCAAAGACATCCATTTCACGATCCGGAAAGGGCGGGACGAAGTCACGCTCCTCGAGAACCTGAACCTCCGGGTCCCCACAGGTCACTTCATGGCCATCGTGGGGCCGTCCGGCTGCGGCAAGTCCACCCTCCTGAAACTGATCGCCGGAATCCATCAGGAAACGTCCGGGAGCATTTGCTGGAACGGGCGGAACCTCTCGGAGGAAGGAGACCTCGAACACGCCGAGATCGGCTACGTGCCGCAGTTCGGCATCGCCTACGAGGCCCTCACCGTGGAAGAAAACATCGAGAGCGCGATCCGCCTGCGGGCCGAGACGGAAAACCGCGAGGACTTTCACCAACTCGTCGACACCGTTCTCACCTCCACCGGCCTCGAACCGCTGCGGGACCGTGCCGTCAAGGTTCTCTCGGGCGGACAACGTCGCCGTCTCTCCCTCGCCCTCGAACTCGTCACCGAACCCGTCCTCCTCCTCTGCGACGAGGTCACCAGCGGCCTCGATCCCAAAAGCGAACGGGAGATCGTCGCCCTGATGCACCAACTCAGCCGCAACGAACACCGCCTCGTCGTCAACGTGACCCACAGCCTCGCCGGTCTCGACCTCTACGATTCCGTCCTCGTCCTCGACGCCGGACGGATCGTCTACCACGGACCACCGCGGGCTCTCGAACACTACTTCAGCGTGGAGAAAGCCGAGGAGATCTATCCGCGTCTCGCCAAGCGCAAACCCGGCGAATGGGCGTTGAGCTGGGACAAACACCGCCCCGCCTACTACGAAGCGTATCCGGACAAACCCGTCCACTCCGCCGACGTCTCCGTATCGGCGGTAACCCCCGGAGCCGCAGCGCAGTTCCGGGCGCTCTTCTCCCGGCGCTGGAAAATTTTCTTCCGTGACAAGGGGCAGCTTTTCCTGCAGCTCGCCATTCTCATCGGCTTCCCCTTTCTCGTGATCGTCTTTGAACTCGACGGCGTCGAACAAACCAGAAGACTCTCCGAATCCGTCCCCGCCTCCAAAGAAGCCTTCGAGGCGGAGACCGAATCCATCACCTTCAACCTGAACCTCGGCGGTCTTGTCTCCGGGTTGGTCATGTTTCAGGTCATCCTGCTCACCCTCATGGGGTCGAACAACTCCGCCCGCGAGATCGCGGGCGAACGACCGATTTTTGAAAAGGAAAAACTCGGCGGCGTGCGCCCCGCCGTCTACATCGGGAGCAAACTCGCCTTTCTCGCCGTCCTCGTGGTGATGCAATCCTGCTGGATGGCGGTCTTCGTGCAGAGCGTCTGCGAGATTCCCTCGCAGAGCTTCGCCCCGCACCTCCTCCTCCTGCTCCTCGTCAACGGAGCCATGACCGCCATTTGCCTGGGTATCTCCTCGCTGGCCAAAACCGCCGACCAGGCCTCGCTCCTGAGCATCTACCTCGTCGGATTCCAACTTCCCCTCTCCGGTGCCGTCCTCGCCCTGCCGGAATGGGCCGGTGCCCTCTCGCGTCCCTTCATCTCCGCCTACTGGAGCTGGGCGGGCATCATGGACGGGATGGAGCGCGACTACTTCCGCTATATCGACGAAGTCACCGACACCTGGCTCTCCCCCATGTGGCTCGCCTTTGCCGTGTTGCTCCTTCATGTCGTGCTCGGGCTCTTCGTCGCCTACCTCGGAGTGAAAAAACCGCGCTGGGACGCGTGAGCCGCCCCGGCACTCCGCGCCTCCCCTCCGCGACGCCTCCCCCGCCGACATGCCAAACCCTGCCGACACCACCTCCCCGACCGCCGACGAAGAACTCATCGACTTCCTCGGTCATCACGTCACCGCGAAAAAACGGGACAAAATCGCCTCCGTTCTCGCCGAGCGAACCCGGCATTTCACCATCCTCCTCGAGGATATCTACCAGCCGCACAACGCCAGCGCCTGCCTCCGCAGTTGTGACTGCCTCGGTCTGCAGGACGTCCACATCGTCGAGCGCCGTTTTGACTACCGTCCCAACGCCAACATCGCCCTGGGCAGCTCCAAATGGCTCACCCTGCACCGCTATCAGCGCACCGCGTCCGCCATCGACACGCTCAAGGCGCGCGGCTACCGGCTCATCGCCACCACCCCCAACGAAGAGGGCTACGATCCCTCCACCCTGCCCATCGACCAACCCGTCGCCCTGCTC
>CAYLJC010000259.1:0-4913 GCA_964383345.1 uncultured Akkermansia sp.
CGCGAGGCGGGAGGAACAGTTCTCGGCGAGGCGGCGGAGGAGGCGGCGCGGCACTTTTCCATAGGTCCGAGGGAGCGACCAGTAGCGCGCCCGACCCGCGAGGAGAGCGGCCCAGGCCTCTTCGCAATGCCCTCCCAGCTCGGGCAGCGCGAGCGATTCCTCCCCGGTCTTTTCAAACACTCCGAACAGATTGCCCGGCAGCACCTCCAGACTCACTTTCCGCAGGCCCGCCTTCGCCGCGACCGCCTCCAGGGTGAGGGCGTCGAAACCGAAGAGATGCCCCGCGTGCCACTTGTGGTCGAAGCGCATTCCCGCGAAGAGAATGTCGGGGACTTCGATGAGAAATCGTCCGCCCGGCTTCAGGTAGGCGCTCATGCGACGCAGATCGGTCACCGGATCGGCGAGGTGTTCGAGCACCTGGAAGAGAGAGAGCACATCAAACGAAGCCCCCGGGAGGTCCGCATCCTGGTACATCCCGAGAAAAACATCCACACCGTAGTGGTCCTTGGCAAAACTTCCGTAGCCCTCGTTCGGCTCGATCCCGAAGGATTCGCACCCGAGGGTTTTCAGGTAGTAGACCCACTCGCCGCCGCCCGCCCCGATGTCGAGACAACGCATTCCCTTCTTCACGATCCCGCCCGAATGCCCCAGCCGGTCGCGGCAGACCCGCGCCGCCCGGAGAATATGCTTGGGTTTCGGGGTAAAGGTTTGTTTGTAGGAAACGCGGTATTCCTCGCGGTAAAATTTCGCCAAATCTTCCCGCGGGAGCGGGTCCACGTAGATGAGACCGCTCGCGAGCGAAATCACGTTCCGCAGTTCCCCGCCATCGCGCGAGCGGGTCGCCACCACCGCCGCCTCCCGCGCTCCCGTGAGCGGGCAAGGACGGTCCGTCGTCACGGGATCCAATCGTTGTTTCATAGATTTTTTCTTGTCAGTGGGCATGCAGTGGGAACAATCCGCGTCCCGCACGCTCAGCCCAGCCCCAACGCCCGCATCGGATTATTGTGATAGACCTGCCGCACCTCCGCCTCGCTGAGACCGAGATGCTCCCGCAGATTGGCCGCCACCTGGTGACCGCGGATCGTCGAGCCCGCGAGATTGGGCGAACCCGGGCGACGCGCCACCCCCGCTTCGTCGATCTCGACCGGTGCCCCCGAGAGTTCGTAGGTGCCCGGTCCGAGTCCCGCCGCCATGATCGCGTCGGTCGTGAAAATGGTCCGCTCCAGCCCGGCGACTTTGAGGTAATTTTTCAGCGCGAAAAACGGGACGTGGGCACCATCGGGGATGAAACAGAGCCAGAGCCGGTCCGAGAGCGAGAGGACCCGCTGGATGAAATTATCGTGTCTCGGCAACACCACCGGACAGCCGTTGCCCACATGGGTGATCATCGAGAGCCCCGCGTCGATGGCCCGTTCCAGGGTCTCCAGATCGGGATCGCAGTGCCCCGCCGAGACCGTCACTCCCCGTTCCACGAGAAAACGCGTCGTCGCCGCGCCCTCGTCGAACTCGGGTGCGAGAGTCATCAGCCGGACCAATCCCCCCCCCGCTTCGAGCAGTCGCTCCGCGTCCGCAGGATTCGCCGGGCGCACCCACTTTTCGGGATGCGCCCCGACGTAACCGGTCTCGGCGCGGATGAACGGCCCCTCCACGTGGAATCCTTTCACCACCTCCCGGATCAGCGCATCCTCTTCACGAAAGCGCACCATTTTCTCCAGCCGGTCCGCGAGGGCCTCGACCGAGTCGGTGATCATCGTCGCGAGAATGCCGCGAATCCCGTCCGCCCGCAAGGCCTCGCAGGCGTGGCGCATCTGTTCCTTCGTCATCTCGCGGGAGCAAAAATCCGTCCCTGCGTAGCCGTTGATCTGGAGGTCAAAATAACTCATGCTTTTGTCTTGTTCTTCCCATTCGTCTCATTCTTCTGTTTCCGCTATCTCTACAGGTGCCTCCGGCAAGGCTTCGAGAAAAATCTTTCCGTAGCGCTTGCTCAGGACCCGGTTGTCGAGGATCACCACCATGCCCTTGTCGTCCCCGTTACGGATGAGACGACCGACGCCCTGGCGCAGTTTCAGGATCGCCTCGGGCACGCTGTAGTCCATGAACGCGTTGCCCCCGCGCTCCTCGATGAACTCGATCCTCGCCTGGGTCAGCGGATGATCGGGCACCGCGAAAGGCAAGCGGGTGATGATCACGTTGGTGAGCGCCCGGCCCGGCACATCGACCCCGGTCCAAAAGCTGTCCGTTCCGAAGAGCACGCTGGTCTCGTCCGTTTTGAATTCGTCGATCAACTGGTTCCGCGACATCCCCGCGCCTTGCGCGAGCAAGCGGATTTTTTCGGTATGGAAAAAATCCGACAGCTCCCCGGCCATGCGCTGGAGCAGCTTGTAGCTCGTGAAGAGGACGAAGGCGCGGCCTCCCGATTTCCGGACGAAATGGCGGATCCACTTTGCCAGACCCGCCTCGTAGCCGCTCTCGGACGGCCCGGGCATCTTCCGGACGAGGTGGATTTTCATCTGCGTCGCGTAATCAAACGGACTTCCGATGCGGAGAGCCTCGACATTCTCCGCTCCGACCCGACCGCGAAAGTAGCCGAGATCCCGGTCGCCGACCCCCAGCGTCGCGCTGGTGAAAACGCAGGGGCGGTCGCGCTCGAAGAACACCGGGCGCAGCAGTTCCGCGACATGGATGGGTGCCGCGTTCAGGCTCAGCGATTCCCGTTCGCTCTTCTCGACCCAGTAGACCAGACCATCGTCGCGCTGATCGAGGAATGTCGCCAGGGCGGTCCGGCAGTCCGCCAGCCGGCGCGCCAGTTCGGCCAACTCTCCCTTGGTCGATTCCTCCGCGAGATCGGCGATGGCGCGGGCGCGGCGACTCACCTCGATGAGCCCCCCGCCGAGGGTGTCCTCGACAAACTCCGGTTCGCGGACGCGGTACTCCCGGCCGTACTCCCCCCAGCGGCAGTAGACCTCGACCGCCTGGAAAAAATCGTCAATTTCATCGAGCAACTGCATCGTGCGACGCCGTCCCTCCATGTCTCCGGTAAGCTGAAAAAGGCCCTTTTTGCTCTTGGGGTTGAACAAGCGGTGAAGATCAAACTTCATCCCCACCTGCGAGAGCGAGATCCCGAGCTGACGCGCCGCGACCTGTTCGAGGGTGTGGGCTTCGTCAAAAATGAGGAAGTCTTTCGCGAAGAGAAACCCCTCCCCCGATTCGCTGAATTCGCTCTGGCTGTTGAGCAGGGTGAAAAAGAGAGTGTGGTTCACCACCAGCACGTTCGCTTCGGCGATCTGCTTGCGGACTTCCTGATAAAAACATTTTCCCGTCGGAGCGCAGCGTTTTGCGGTGCAGGCGTGGCTCTCGCTGCAGACCTGCGACCAGACCCGCGGCGAGGGGGCGAAGTCGAGTCCGCTGAGAGTGCCGTCTTTGGTCGTTTCGGCCCACTCCCAAATTCCCTTCAGCTCCTCGAGTTCCGAGGCGGTAAACAATTCCCCGCCACCCGACATGGCGATCTGGAGACGCAGAGGGCAGAGGTAGTTGCGCCGCCCCTTGAGCAGGAGCGCCCGGAAAGACTCTCCGATAACCGATTGCAGGAGCGGAATGTCCTTTTCGATGAGCTGCTCCTGCAGATTGATCGTGTGGGTCGAAAGGATCGCCTTGCGCCCCTCCTCGAGGGACTTCCGCACCGCCGGAGCGAGGTAGGCGAGCGACTTTCCCACCCCGGTCCCCGCTTCGACCACGAGAGGCCTTTCCTCCTCCAGGGCTCGCGCCACCGCCACCGCCATCGCCTGCTGCTCGGGACGGAACTCGAAGTCTTTGAGGCGCGACAAGGCACCGCTGTTCCCGAAAAACTCGGAAGTGAAGCGGGTCAGGGAGTCGCTACCGCCCCCGAGATCTGTCAGCGAAATCACGATCTCAGCCTTTCACTGAAACGGCGACCGAAGCAAGGGAGAAAACGGCAAAGAGCCTCCCGATACCCTCTCCCGATCCGACGGAAAATAACGCAATGAAATTGCATCATCACCCCCTTGGTCCTACCCTTTCCCCATGAAATACGTTCTCCTCCCGAGCCTCCGGTGTTTCCGCATCCCTCTTCTTGTCGTCCTCGCCGCCGTCAGCGCGGGCGGATGCGGGAGAGAGGAAGCCGTCGCTCCGGCTCCGGTCGAGTGGCCCGAACTGGTTCGCTTCGATGGCATCCTCCGCGAAGCGGAACAGCTCGTGAGGGCCGGAGACACCGTCGCCGCCCTCACCAACCGGCAGCTCCTCCTCGAGGCCGGTTGGGCGGTCGCGCCCCCCACCGTCCCCGCCAACGTCGCCGACATGGAAAAAGTGCGTCCCCTCCTCGGCGATCTCGTCAGCAAGCTCAACGGTCTCGCCGTCTCCTCCCTCGCACCGGAGAAACTGGAGGAAATCGTCATCGCCATCCGCCCCATCCTCAACGAACTGTATGAGGCCTCCGGCGTGGATCCTGCCCGGCCTTCCGCGCCGGATGAGGGCCTCAGGTGAGCTTGCAGACTTCGTGTGTCGAAGTCAGAATCTCGGACTCAGGAGTCAGGAACCGGGCGCGGCATGGCATTCTTCACGTCGGTTTTCGTTCGCTGCCCCATCTCGCGGAAGTGTCCCCCGCAATCTCATCAAACTCGGGATCAATCGTGGGACCGTTCACACATGATTTGCATTCTCGACACTGTCTGCTTGCGGGCAGTCTCTGATGGATTGTGGATCATCAAAATAGAAGATGGAAGGATGAAAATGCAACGACCCACGACAATAGCGGAAGAATCATCATAGGAAGCAAGATGAGGACACCAAAAATCGCGCCCGCTCGGTCGAGTCTCTTGTCATCCTGTGTCATTCCTCTATTGGCGATCTTCTCCACAAGGGCACCCAGTCCAATGATTCCGAAGTAAAGTGCGACT
>CAYLJC010000260.1:0-2293 GCA_964383345.1 uncultured Akkermansia sp.
AGTATTAATAGCCCACTTCGCTATCGATATTTTTCACGCTATTCAAGACGGTGGGCACGATCCAGAAAACCGGTTTTGACCCGTCATGTCAAGAGCTTACGGTTTTTTTCACGCACCCCGAACATCGCGCATTTGACTCCAATTCACTAAAATATCGGGGGAAATTGAAAATCGGGATAACCTTCTTAAATTACCATAAAACTGAGCTTTCCTGATTTTTAGGAAGAGCGAAAAGTCATTTTTGCCACAGCGACGGGAGGGACAGGCTATTTTTCCATTTTGGGGGAGGAAACTGTCCCATGCGAGGCCGGGAGTATCCCAGGCCAGCGGATCATCGGCGGTGTCGGTGCCGTCCCAGGGGAGGAACGTGGGCATTTTGGAGCGGTTTTGCGGTTGGCGTTTAGCTGTGTAGCGGCTTTGGCCGGGGGAAGCGGGGGGCGATTGCCAGGGAGACAGTGGCCTTCGTCGCGGAGGGAGTTTCCTTCGCCGTGGAGCAATATTGATTTGAGCCAAAAAACGGCCTTTTGGGACAAATCTCCGAGTCGGCAGCGGAGAGAGAGGTCCGAGCGATGTCTTGCGGGAATTCCCCGTTTTCTCCGTTGCACCGGCCTGCTGCGGGCGCCCCCGGGTACGAGTACATGCCTCAAAAAGGATTCGGATTTCGCCGCGTCCGCCCCTTATCTTGGACGCATGAAAATCCCCGCCTTTTTCCTCTTCGCCCTCACCGCCGCTGTTCCCTTCGTCGTCTCCGCCTCGCCCGATCCGACGCCGGAGGGCTACCAGTCCCTTTTCAACGGCAAGGATCTCAGCCACTGGACCATTCCCGAGGGGGACAACGGCCACTGGAAAGTCCTCGACGGGGTGATCGATTACGACGCCCAGTCCGAAGCGGAGGGCGACAAAAACCTCTGGACGGTGGAGGAATACGGCGACTTCGAGCTGCGGATCGACTGGCGCATCAAGGAGACGACCGGCTTCTACGACGTGCCCTACGTCCTCCCCGACGGCAGCACCGTGAAAGGCCCCGATGGCAAAAACCTCACCCATCCCATGCCCAACGCCGACTCGGGCATCTACCTGCGCGGTTTGTCGAAATACCAGCTCAACATCTGGTGCTGGCCGATCGGGTCGGGGGAGGTCTACGGGATTCGCAACAACGAGAAACTCCCCCAGGAAATCCGCGCCGGAGTGACCCCGAACCGCAAGGCCGACAACCACGTCGGTGAGTGGAACACCTTTGTCATCACCATGAAAGGCGACCGGCTCACGGTGGTGCTGAACGGGCACACCATCATCGAAAACGCGCTCCTTCCCGAAGTGCCCGAAAAAGGTCGCATCGCCCTGCAACACCACGGCGGCAAAAAGGCCGACGGGACCTGGTCCCCCGCCTCGAGCCTGGTGCAGTTCCGGAACATCTTCATCAAGCCACTCTGACGCTCTGCCATTTTTCGATTTCACCGGTCCCCCGCCATGAGATCAGGCCCCCTTCTCCTCGCGATTCTCTGCGTTGCCTCGCTTGCGACCGGGGAAGAGGAGGCGGGCAACGGCTCTCTCGCGGGTCACTCCTATCACGGCGAGGTCTTCAACGAAGGCCCGCGACAGGCGGCGGTTCTCATCCCCGGCACCGGCGGGGTGGATTTCGCGGTGACGACGGATTCCGCCGAGGCGCGGCGCTTTTTCCAGCAGGGGGTCGGGCAACTCCACGGCTATTGGTTTTTTGAAGCCGAGCGCAGTTTCCGGCAGGTCGCGGCGCTCGATCCCGATTGCGCGATGGCCTACTGGGGCATGGCGATGGCCAATTTCAAAAACGACAGCCGCGGGAAAAAATTCATCGAGGAAGCGGTCCGCCGGAAGGACAAGGCCGATGCCCGCGAACAACTCTGGATCGAGGGACTCGCCGCCTATTTTGACAATCCCAAGGCCGACCTGAAAAAGCGGCTCCGGGACTACACCCGCGCCCTCGAGAAAATTGTCATGGCCTATCCCGACGATCTCGAGGCCAAAGCGGTGCTCCTGCACCAGGTCTTTTACAACAGTGGCAAAGAGCTCCCCGTCTCCAGCCACTACGCGATGAATCTCCTCGCCGAAGAAATCCTGACCAAAGCGCCGCATCATCCGGCCAATCATTTCCAAATCCATCTCTGGGACAAAACGGACGCGGCGCAGGCCCTCGCGGCGGCGGCTCGCTGCGGTCCCGCCGCTCCCGCGATCGCTCACATGTGGCACATGCCCGGCCACATTTATTCGCAGCTGCACCGTTACGCCGACGCCGCCTGGCAGCAGGAGGCCTCCG
>CAYLJC010000260.1:2303-4909 GCA_964383345.1 uncultured Akkermansia sp.
TGAAGACGCTTGCTACCAGCAAGAAGCTTCCGCCCGCGTCGATCACGCTCATATGATGCGCGACCGCGTGCTCCCCGATGAGATCCACAATTTCGCCCACAACAACGAGTGGCTCATCCGCAATCTGAACCACCTCGGCCAGTTGGATCGCTCGGTCGCCCTCGCGCGGAACATGATCTCGCTCCCACGTCTCGCGAAGTTCACGGAAGAAAAGGGGAAATCCGTCTACGACCCCGACCGCGGCAGTTGGCAGTACGGACGCCAGCGTCTCCGCGACACCCTCGTGCGGTTCGAGCAGTGGGAGGAACTCATCCGCCTTTCCGGCGATGGCGACAACCGCGACGGCGGCGGGAAAAACGTCGCCCTTCTCGCCCCCGACGACAAGTCCATCACCGGGACGGACTTCCACCATTATCTCGGTATCGCGAAATTCGAAACGGGGGATCACGCGGGCGGCCTCGCCCATCTCGCCGCTCTCGAAGAAGGTCTCGCGACCCAAAAAGCCGAACAGGACAAAGCGGTCGCTGCAGCGAAGGCCAAAGCGGTCGCCGCGAAAAAGAACCCGAAGGACATCGAGAAGGCCGCCGCTGCCGCCGCGAAGAATTTTGAAAAAGCCGTCGCCGGGTGGGAACATCCGGTGAAGGAACTCACCGTCTATCGCCATCTCACCGCCACCCCGCCCGACCCCGCCGCCGCCATCGCCCTGCTCCCGGACCTGAAAAACCTCGCGAAATGGCGTCATGCCTCGCTCTGGCAACGCGCCGGTGACGGTGCCAAAGCCATCCGGCTCGCCGCCGCAGCGGTGAAAGCCGGGGAAAACGAAGTCCTCCCACTCGCCACCCAGGTCCGTCTCCTCCACCAAAACGGAGAGAAAGAAAAGGCGCAAGAAGCCTTCACCCGCCTGCGCGCCGTCGCCGGACACGCCGATCCCGATCTCGCGATCTTCGCTCCGCTCGCCGCCATCGCGAAAGAGTTCGGATTCCCCGAGGACTGGCGGCAGCCCGCCGCCCCGGCCGACGATCTCGGTCCCCGTCCCGATCTCGACACCCTCGGCCCCTTCCGCTGGAGTCCTCCGGCGGCCCCCGATTTCAGCCTCCCCGACGCCGGGGGAAAGCCGACGGACCTTTCCCGCCTGCGCGCCCGTCCCGTGGTCCTCATTTTCTTTCTCGGAAAAGGTTGCCTGCACTGCATGGAGCAGCTCAACGCCTTCGCTCCTCTGCAGAAAAAATTCGACGCCGCCGGGATCGACCTCGTCGCCATCAGCACCAACTCCGTCCCCGAACTCCGGGAAACTCTCGCCGACGGCGGCAAAGACGACGCGGAAGAGGGTGCGCCCTTTCCCTTCCCCCTGCTCTCGGACACCTCCCTCGCCACTTTCAAAGACTACCGCGCCTACGACGATTTCGAAAAACAACCGCTCCACGGCACCTTCCTGATTGATCGCGGCGGACGGATCCGCTGGCAGGAGATCGGCTACGAACCCTTCATGCATCCCGAATGGCTCCTCGAGGAATGCCGCCGCCTTCTCTCGCTGGAAACGCCCGCGAGCTGACCCGCGCTCTCTTTCGGACCCTCCTTCTGCCGCCTTCACGTATCTCCGGCAAACGTCTTTTGCTTGTGTTATGGAGACTTTGCGGAAATCATCTTGCCCATGAAGCTCCGCCTGCCGTCCTCGCCCTTCTTCCTGCTCACCGCTGTCCTGAGCGTTGTCCTGATTGGTTTCCCGGGCGACGGGTCCGCCCAGGACACCACAAACACCACCTCCACCCAGCGGGCCGCCGAAGCGGTCGATCCGGCGCCGGAGCAGCCCCTCCGCATCATCGCCTTCGGTGCGCATCCGGACGATCCCGAATTCCAAATGGGAGGCTGCGCCATCCGCTGGACCCAGCTCGGCCACAAGGTGAAACTCGTCTCTTGCACCAACGGAGACATCGGCCACTGGGGCATGGCGGGCGGAGAACTCGCGCAGCGCCGCACCGCCGAAGTCGAAGAGGCGGCCCGCCGCATGGGCACCGAGGTCGAGGTGCTCGACATCCACGACGGGGAACTCCTCCCCACGCTTGAGAATCGCAAGACCATCGTGAAACTCATCCGCGAATGGGACGCCGATCTGGTCTTTTCCCACCGCCCCTACGACTACCATCCCGACCACCGCAACACGGGTCTGCTGGTGCAGGACGCCGCCTTCATGGTGATGGTCCCGTACTTCTGTCCCGACGTGCCGGCCCTGAGGAAAAATCCCGCGTTTTTCTTTTTCCCTGACAAATTCACCAAGCCCTATCCCTTTACCCCCACTGTCACGGTCTCCATCGACGACGTGTTCGAGGACAAGCTGCAGGCGCTCGACGCCCTGGAATCCCAGGTCTACGAAGGCGGTGCCCTGGGAACGCCGGAGACCCGCACCCAGCGTTTTGCCAATGACCCGCAGCGACGGATCAACGGGCTGCGGCGAAGCTGGGAGAACCGCCACGGCAACCTCGCCGACAGATTCCGCGACTCTCTCAAGGAATGGTATGGGGAAGAGAAAGGCCAGGGCGTCAAATACGCCGAAGCTTTCGAGCTGTGCGAATACGGAGCGCAGCCCTCCAAAGAGCAGCTCCGCCGCT
>CAYLJC010000261.1:0-4900 GCA_964383345.1 uncultured Akkermansia sp.
CGAGGAAGGCAAGCTGAAGGACCACAAGCCGCTCTACTGTATCTACGTGGTCATCGGGCAGAAACTCGCCAACGTCGCCCGGACCATCGCCACCCTCGAAGCCGAAGGAGCGATGGACTACACCGTGGTGGTGTCGGCCTCCGCGTCGGATTCCGCGACCAACCAGTACCTCGCCCCCTACGCCGGTGCTGCCATCGGGGAGTGGTTCATGGACAACGGGATGGATGCCCTGATCGTCTATGATGATCTTTCCAAGCACGCCGTGGCCTACCGCCAGGTCTCCCTCGTGCTGCGCCGCCCCTCGGGTCGCGAGGCTTACCCCGGGGATGTCTTTTACCTTCACAGCCGTCTCCTGGAGCGCGCCGCCCGTCTCAGCGAAGAAAACGGCGGCGGATCGCTCACCGCCCTGCCCATCATTGAAACGCAGGCCGGGGACGTTTCCGCTTACATTCCCACGAACGTGATTTCCATCACCGACGGTCAGATCTACTTGGAGACGGATCTTTTCTATCAGGGGATTCGTCCGGCCATCTCCGTCGGTCTCTCGGTGAGCCGGGTGGGTTCGGCCGCGCAGACCAAGGCGATCAAAAAAGTCTCCGGAACGACCAAGCTGGACCTCGCCCAGTTCCGCGAAATGCAGGCCTTCGCGCAGTTCGGATCCGATCTCGACGCCAAGACCAAGGCACTCATCGAGCGGGGTCAGCGCATCGTGGAACTGTTCAAGCAGGGCCAGTATGGTCCGCTCTCCCTCGAGGTGGAAGTCTGTCTCCTCTGGGCGATGCAGAACGGGCATTTCGACAGCGTGCCGGTGGAAAGTGTCAAAGATTGTCAGGGCAAAATGCAGGAATTCCTCGAGACCCGCAAGGACTCCCTCCTCGGCAAGATCCGCGATGGGAAAGTGCTCACCGACGAGATCGTCGAGGAACTGAAACAGGCCGTCACCGATTTCAAGGCAAGCTACAAGGCCTGAGCCGATTCTCCTTTCTGAAGCTGGATTAAATCATGGCAAATCTTCGCGACATCCGCCGACGCATCAAGTCGGTCAAAAACACGGCCCAGATCACGAAGGCCATGCAGTTGGTGGCGGCTTCGAAGATGAAAAAAGCGCAGGACCAGGCCATCTCCGGCCGTTCCTACGCGGATCTGCTGAACAAGGTCCTCGTCAATCTCAAGGAGCACACCAGTGAGGAAGATCACCCGCTGCTCAAGGCGCAGGACGGCTCCCGCGAACTCGTCATTCTCGTGACGACGGACAAGGGGCTCTGCGGTCCCCTCAACACCAACCTGCTCCGCCTCGTCCTGGAGCAGTCCCCGCCAGACGCGGATTTCATCACGATAGGGAACAAGGGACGCCAGGCCCTGGTGCGGACGAAACGCAACATCGTTGCCGACTTTCACGTGAAAGATCCCGTCGCCTTCCTCGAGGTCAAACCGGTCGCCGAATTCGTCATCGAGAAATTCCTCGCCGGGGACTACGATAAAATCACCGTCGCCTTCACCAATTTCAAAAACACCATCACCCAGGAACCGCATCTCGAGACCCTCCTTCCGGTCTCTCCCATCGAACTGGGCAAGGCGAAGGGTTATGAGGGAATGGGGCACGAGGAAAGCGCCACCGCCGCCCATGAAGGTCCCGCCTACGGAGGGTATCTTTTCGAGCCGGACGCCCGCGGAGTGCTCGACATGATCGTGCCGCAGTATGTGGGGAACCAACTCTATCAAATGGTCCTGGAATCCCGCGCCTCCGAGCACAGCGCCCGCATGGTCGCGATGAAGGCGGCGACGGACAACGCCAAGCAAATGATCAAGGATCTCACCCTCGAGTACAACAAACAGCGCCAGGCGGCCATCACCGCCGAGCTGCTCGAGATCACCACCGCCATGCGCGCCCTCGAATAAGCGAAGCGGCGGCACCGATTTGAAACCAGAACACGCAATCTCGCAACGAGTAGGAGCAAGTATCAGATGAGTAACGAAGGAAAAATCGTCCAGATTATCGGACCGGTCGTAGATGTCGATTTCTCGGCCGCCGAGGGCAATCTGCCGGAGATCTACAATGCGATCGAAGTGCATTATGATGTCAACGGCGCGAACACCAAACTGGTTCTGGAAGTGCAGCAGCACCTCGGAGACGGATGGGTCCGCGCGGTCGCGATGTCCAGCACGGAAGGTCTCAAGCGCGGTCTCCCCGCTGTCAACACCGGCAAACCGATCTCCGTGCCGGTGGGCGAAGGTGTCCTCGGGCGTATCTTCAACGTCACCGGCGACGCCGTTGACGAACGCGGCCCGGTCAACGCCACCAAACACTATCCCATTCACCGTCCCGCTCCCAGCCTCGTGGATCAGGCCACTTCGGCGGAGATCCTCGAAACGGGGATCAAGGTGATCGACCTGATCTGTCCCTTCACCAAGGGCGGAAAAGTGGGTGCCTTCGGTGGGGCCGGCGTCGGCAAGACCGTCGTCATCATGGAACTCATCAACAACATCGCGAAGGAGCACGGAGGCTACTCCATCTTCGCCGGGGTGGGGGAACGGACCCGTGAGGGGAACGACCTCTACTGGGAAATGAGCGAGGCCGGCGTGATTGACCAGAACGACCTTTCCAAGTCGAAAGTGGCTCTGGTTTACGGGCAGATGAGCGAACCTCCCGGTGCCCGTCTCCGTGTCGCCCTTTCCGCTCTGGCCATGGCCGAATACTTCCGCGACGAGAAAAATCAGGACGTTCTCCTCTTTGTCGACAACGTGTTCCGTTTCTCCCAAGCAGGTTCGGAAGTGTCCGCCCTGCTCGGTCGGACCCCTTCCGCGGTGGGCTACCAGCCGACCCTCGCTTCGGAGATGGCCCAGCTCCAGGAGCGCATCACTTCGACCAACAAAGGATCGATCACCTCCTTCCAGGCGGTCTATGTGCCGGCGGACGACTTGACCGACCCGGCTCCGGCCAACACCTTCGCCCACCTTGACTCGACCGTCGTGCTGGAGCGTTCCCTCGCCGAGCTCGGGATCTACCCGGCGGTGGATCCTCTCGCCTCCACCTCCAACGCGCTCAGCGCCGAGGTCGTCGGGGACGAGCACTACCAGGTCGCCCGCGGCGTCCAGAACGTGCTGCAGCGCTACAAGGACTTGCAGGACATCATCGCGATTTTGGGGATGGACGAACTCAATCCCGAAGACAAGCTGACCGTCTTCCGCGCCCGGAAAATCCAGAAATTCCTCAGCCAGCCCTTCAGCGTGGCGGAGGTCTTCACGGGGATCAAGGGGGTCTATGTCCCCGTCGTGGAAACCGTCAAAGGCTTCAAGGAAATCCTCGATGGCAAACACGACGCCGTTCCGGAAAACAATTTCTACATGAAAGCCGGGATCGATTCCGTCGAGAAATAACCGTCCCCTCCTACCCGCCCTCTTCTTATGCGACTGGACATAGTGACTCCCGAAAAAAAGGCGTTCTCCGACGAGATCGACAGTGTCGTTGTGCCCGGTGCGGAGGGCGAAATGGGAATCCTCAAATCCCACGCGCCGCTCGTGACCACTCTCCAGCCCGGGGAATTGCGCTACATGAAAAACGGCGTCGAGACCTCGCTGGCTATTGGCACGGGCATCGTTGAAATCTCCAACGACCAGGTGTCGGTTCTCACCGACATGGCGCTCGGGGAATCCGAAATCGACGAAGACGCGGTCGAGCAGGCGATCGAGCGCGCCCAGAAGGCGATGACCGAGAAGGAAACCCTTCCCGAAGACCACGCCGCCGCCATGGTCCTGATGCAGAAGTCGCTCGCACAGCTGAGAATCAAGCGTCGCCGCCGCGGCGTGTGAGAGAGCGATTTTTCATCGCTCCCGTTCTGAGCGGGGATCGTCGCCGTGGGCGAGGGCACCGATGTAGTCGACGAAACGTTCGATTTCCTCGTCGCTGAGCCGCGAGGAGATCTCGACCATTTTCTGGCCGTAGATGTCGCCGGGATCGGCGCCGCGCTGTCCGCTTCGGTATTGAAGCAACTGTCGCCGCAGGTAGCTGCGGTTCAGCGAAATGAGGGGGGCGCTGTGAAAGGCGACCTCGCCCATGCCATTGTAGCGGTGGCATTCCATGCAGGTGTTGGCATACTGATAGCGCCCGCGCTGGAGATCGGTTCCGGGGGGAGGCGGCTCGGTGAGGATCATGGGCATGGCCGCGACAACGGCGGCAATCTCCCCGATTTGCTCGTCGGTGAGACTCAGGGAAATCGCCCGCATCTGCTGTCCGGGGAGATCCTCGGGGTGGAATCCGCGTTGGCCGCTGCGAAATTTGCGCAGTTGCTCCTCTCCGTACCAGACCGGCAGTCCTGCGATGGAGGGGCTGAAAAGTTCCTCCTTGCCTTCTCCGTTTTCCCCGTGGCAGGTGGCGCAGATTTGTCGGTAGATGTCGGCCCCGGCGAGGGAGTCCGTGAGGGAATCGGTCAGTGCTTCGACCGATGGGACGGCGGTCTCGGCCGGGGGAGCGGGATCGGGTTCGTTTTCAGCGCAGGAATGCAGCAAGAGCGACGCAACGGCAACCAGGGGAGGGGTGAAAAAGCAAAGTTTTCGGGCCATGGTCACTCAGGGATTGGAGATTCGCGCCGTGGTGACGGGGCGAATCAGGTCGCGATAGGTTTCGTGGTCGAGAAAAAAGACATCGGGCGATCCTTCGATCCGGCCGAAATAGACGTTGGTCGAGGCCGGGGCGAAGGACAGCATCTGTGTGACCTCGCGGGGTTGGTTGGTGGCGCGGTCGAGTTCCGTCGTCACGATCTTGAACTCCGCACTGGGTGTTTCGAGGGCCTGGTAGGCGGGACCGAGCGAGAGATACCATCCGCTCGCGGTGAGGGAGCCGAGTCGGTCGCGGAGACGCCGGGCCGAGGGAATGTCGAGGCTGCGGGTGAGATCGACACCG
>CAYLJC010000262.1:0-4887 GCA_964383345.1 uncultured Akkermansia sp.
ACGACATCATTTTCGACGAAGACACCGTCGAGGAAGCCGACTTTCTCGAAACCCTCTGCGAGCGTCACGGAACCGGCGCGACGAGACGACGCTCCGTTCTCGAACTGGCCTGCGGGAGCGGTCGGGTGATGCGCGAACTCGGAAAGCGGGGCTGGCGCATCGCCGGGTTCGACGCCAATCCGCGGATGTTGGATTTCGCCCGGAAGTCTTTCGCGGAAGAAAAAATCACCGGTCTCCTCTGGGAAGACCGCATGGAGAGCTTCCAGGTGCCCGACGGGAGAAAATTTGATCTCGTCCACTGCCTCGTCAGCACTTTCAAATATCTCCTCACCGAAAGCGACGCTCTCGCCGCTCTCGGACGCGTCGCCGAGACCCTCCGGCCCGGCGGCATTTTTGTCCTCGGGTTGCACCTCACCGACTACCGCGAGTGCCAAGTCTCTCACGAACGCTGGCTCGCCTCCCGCGACGGCATCGAGGTGGTCTGCAACACCCGCACCTGGCCTCCCGCCCCCGGCACCCGCCGCGAAGCGATGCGCTCCCGCCTCCGCGTCACCCTGCCCGACGGCCGCGTCTCGCGACAGGAAACCCGCTGGACCGTTCGCAGCTATTCCGCCGCTCAGTTGCGGCGGCTTCTCGGCAAGGTCCCCGCCCTGCGACTCGTCGCCTGTCACGATTTCCGCCACGATCCCGATGAATATCGAAAGCTGGATGACAGCTATGCCGACATCGTCCTCGTGCTGAAAAAAGCCTGAGGACCGCGTTCCTCCTTCCCGTCAATCCTGTTCCGCCGCAAAGACCACCTCGTCGAGATCAAGCCGGTAGAGGATCTGATTGTAGTCGTGGCGCGGTGTTGGTTTTTTGGCCTCGGAAAACATCGTGCTGTAGGTTCCCTCGAAGAGGAGCACCGGAGATTCGTCGGGTGTGAGGGTCGGATGAATCCTCGGGTTGTAAAAGGTGTAGCTCCGGTGCGAGAGCACCTTCACCGCACCGCCCCACGGTCCGAGGGGAGAATCGGCCTCGGCGTACCAGACCTCGCCGAGGGCCGAAGGTTCGCCGAAATACTCGACAAAAACCGTCACCCATTTTTTCCGGAAGGCGTTCCAGGCGATGGACCCGCTGTGGGGTTTGACTTCCTCCCCCGTCGCCGTGGCGATTTTTTCCTGCGGTGTCAGGACCTCCCAGCGTGCCGGGTCGAGCCAGGCTTCGTAGCTCGGCGGCATCTTGATCGTGGGGAGCGGATTGCCAAAAAGGAGCCACTCCTTTCCCGCCTCGTCGGTCCAGAATGCCGGATGCCCCACCGGCGAGGCCGGCTCCTTGCCCCCGTCCCGCTTGCGATCCCAGAGCACCTTGACCGACTCGAAATTTTTTGTCGTCTCGTTCCAGACACAGAGTCCGGTGCGGTAGCTCGAGAGGGGCGGCTCGATCTTCGCGTAATGACCGACGAGGCGGTCTTCCCCGTCGGCGGCGGGCAGACTGACATACCCGCCCACCCAGGTCGGTCCGGGATCTTTCGGGGCGACGTTGGCGACGTTCCGCACGCGACCCTCCTCGTCGCGGAAGTAGTCGAGGGCGAGCTTCAGGGGCGGCTCGAGGGAGGACAGCGGACTTGTCGCTGTCGTGGCACTGCTCATGTGGAAAAGCCCGAGCGGATATTGGGGCACGATGGTGTCCCCCCAGGCCCAGAAAAGGCGTCCGCGATGCACCGCCGACTGGATGCTGTCCGACCCGAGAATGCCGCTCTCTTTCCAATCGAGATGCTCGCCCAATTTTTGGCTCTCGCCGAAAATCCCCGCACCGGTGAGACGACCGAGGCGTTTGGCGGGCATCGTGCGATCCACTTTCACAACGTGTCTTCCCCCCGCTTCGGGCACGAAGCGGAACCCACGCCTGCCGAAGCCGTCGGCCTTCTTCTCGTAGCCGTCCGCCGCGACAGTGAACCAGGTTTCCACGCCCATCAGCTCGGGCAAATCAAAGGCCACCAGGCCAGCGTTGTCGGTGTAAAAGGAAACGTGGTGATTGGTCCGCAGCTCCACGAGGGGGACGGGCCAGCCGTTTTTGCTGTCCACCACTTCGATCCGGCAGGGTTCCCCCGCCCCGCCGCCCTGCGGGGACAGGAAAAGAACGGCGAGTCCCGCACAGGTGACAAAGCGCCCTCTCATCGGAATGATTCAGGCGAGAATCCCCGTGGCCACTTTGCCCGAGGTCTCGGTGAGGCGGAAATCGCGGCCACCGTAGTTGAATGTCAGCCTTTTGTGATCCAGTCCCAGGAGGTGCAGAATCGTGGCGTGCCAGTCGTGGATATGCATGGGATTCTCCACCGCTTCGTAGCCGATCTCATCGGTCGCACCGTAGTGCATGCCGCCCTTGACCCCGCCCCCGGCCATCCACAGGGAGAAGCCCTTGTGGTTGTGATCGCGCCCGTCGAGACCCGGCGCGTAGGGGGTGCGCCCGAATTCCCCGGCCCAGATCACCAGCGTCTCATCAAGAAGACCATGTCGTTTCAGGTCGGTGAGCAACGCCGCCACGGGCCGGTCCACCGACTCGCAGGATTTTTGCAAATTCGTCGAGAGCAGCGCGTGGTGATCCCAGCCCTCGGGCGAGGCGATCTCGACAAAACGCACTCCCGCCTGGACGAGGCGTCGGCTCAGCAAACACTGGCGTGCGAAACTATCCGCGCCGTTCCCGATTCCGTAGAGTTCGAGGGTTTCGGCGGATTCCGAACCGATATCGATGACTCCGGGAACTTCGCTCTGCATCCGGAAGCCCAGTTCGAAGGACTCTATCATGCCCTCCACATCGGGCTGCCCCGGCTCGCGGCGGAGCCGTCCTTCGTTGAGATGGCGGATCAGGTCGAGCTGACGCCGCTGCTCCTTTCGGGTGAGATGCGAGTTCTCGATATTTTTCATGGGCGGTCCCGGTGCCTGCTGCTTTTTCAGAAAGGCCGCGTAGAGCGCGGGAAGCTGGCCGCCACCGAGTCTCGTTCCCTGACAGATGCTCGGGAGAAAGGCGCTGCCATAGTTCTGTGCGCCCCCGTCACCGGCCGGAGGGTTGAGGGTGATAAAGCCGGGAAGGTTTTCGTTGCCGCTGCCCAGCCCGTAGACGCTCCAAGCACCCAGCGAGGGACGCACGAACTGGAAACTGCCCGTATGCATCTGGACGAAGGCGGGCGAGTGGTTCGGCACATCGGTGTGCATCGAATTGATCACACAAATGTCGTCGGCGTGCTCTCCGATCCGGGGGAGCAGGGAGGTCATATGCAGACCGGATCTCCCGTAGCGGGCGAAGGGATGGGCCGGACCGAGCAGCTTCGCCCCGAGGGAATCGCGTCCGATGACTGCCTCTTTTCCCGAATTTTTCACGAGATCGGGTTTGTAGTCGAGCAAATCGACATGGGAGGGACCGCCGCGCATCGTCAGGAAGATGACGTGCCTGGCCCGCGGCGGAAAGTGGCTCGCGCGGGGGGTGAGTCCGTTCGCAAGGGAGTTGGCCGATGCGGGAGCGGCGGTCTTGGCGGCGAGGGCCGAAAAGGCCAGCCACTTCATCCCGAGAGCGGAGGAACGCAGGAAGTCGCGGCGGGAGGCGAAAGAAATCGGAGGATTCATGACGGGGTATCGTTGGGTTTTGGGGGAAAACTCGGAAAAGGTGGCGGGGATCAGTCGGCCACCCGGAAATCGGCGCTCGCGAGGAGCGCGTGGCAGAGCCGGATGAACATTTCATCGGGACCGGTGTCCGGGTCCGCCGGCGTCTTGAGATAGGTTTCGGTGAGATCCGCTTCGACCGGGTCGGGAGCACGATTGAAACAGATTTCAAAAGCGAGCCGGATTTTTTCCGTCGGATCGGACGTTTCCCTCCCGATGCGGCGGGCCAGTCCCTCGGCGCGGGCGCGGACGAAGTCGCTGTTCATGAGGTAGAGCGCCTGCGACGGCACGTTGGTGGTGTCGCGTCGCCCCACCACGAGGCTGGGTTCGGCGAAGTCAAAATGCCTGAGAATGTCCGGCATGCGGTCGCGCAGGATGGGCAGGTAGACCGAACGATGCGTCGAACCGTCGAGATCGTCGGGCACGTCCTTGTTCAGCGAGAGAATCCCGACCGACTGGCTTTTCAGCTCGGCCACGAGCGAGCCGGGACGCGGCGAGAGATTGATGTCGCCCGAGACCGAGAGCATCGCATCGCGGATCACTTCGGCGTCGAGCCGCTCCTTGGCATGACGCCACAGCAGGCGATTGTCAGGGTCTTTGTGGTAGCCCTCCTCGCGCCAGACCGACGCCTGCCGGTAGGTGCGGCTGAGCACGATTTCACGAACGAGTTTTTTCACCGACCAGCCGTTTTCCTGAAAGCGTATCGCGAGGTAATCGAGCAATTCGGGATGGCTCGGCGGCGTTCCCGTCGGACCAAAATTGTCCACTGTCTCCACCAGGCCTTCCCCGAAAAGATGGCTCCAGACGCGGTTCACCATGACCCGCGCGGTCAGCGGATTCTGCGGATCGGTGATCCAGCGGGCCAGTTCGAGTCGTCCGCTGGCGTCGTCCGGCACGGCCCCCTCGCTTTCCAGGGAAAACACCGCCGGAATCGCGCGCGGCACCGTGCCCGCCGGATGATTGATCTCCCCTCGCTCGTAGCGCGGCGAATCCACCAACTCCTCCGCGTCGAGCACTCCCATGCAGAGCGGCAGGGCGTTGCCCTCGTCGTCGACGGTTTCGAGTTTGCCGACGAGAGGGCCGCGCGACCAGTAGATTCGCAGGGCGGTGGCGAGCCTTTCGTTGAAAGACTTTTGCAGGTCCTGCCCTTCCGCGATGGCCTTCTCGGTGGCCTTGCGAGCGGCCGCTTCCTCGGCGTTGAGGGCCGCGAGTTTCTCTTTCACTTTGGCCAGTTCCTCCTTCGTCATCG
>CAYLJC010000263.1:0-4886 GCA_964383345.1 uncultured Akkermansia sp.
CCCTCAACCTCTCCAGTTCCGTGCCATCCCCGTCCGTCATCCCTCGATTTCTCCTCGGCGGCGTTCTCGCGTGTTGTCTGCCCGCGTGCGTGACCCCGCCGTGGAAAAAAGACGCCCCGGCGAATGAAACGCCAGCGGCGGTGGAGGCATCGCCCGCGCTGCCGCCGATGCAGCTGCCCATCGGCACGATTCACCACATTGATACGGCTGGAAAATTCGTCCTGATACGATCGACCCGGTTTCTCGAGATCGAACCGGGGACGGTCCTTTCTGTCGTCGATTCCCAGGGCGTTTCCGTCGCGAGGCTCGAGGTCAGTCCCGCCAGGAAGGGGCGGTTCCTCACTGCGGACATCGCCAGCGGTGTTCCCCTCGCGGGCCAACAAACGATCATGGAGTACACCGCGCCGACCGCCGGAGCGCCCGCTGCGGGACTGGAATCACCCGGCACCGACGACATCCAGGTGTTGGAGTGAGGCCGGTCCGCTTCACCAACCTAACACATGCGCGAAAACCAGCGGTGCGACGATGGAGGCGTCGGACTCGATGATATATTTCGGGGTGGTGACGCCGAGTTTCCCCCAGGTGATTTTCTCATTGGGGGTCGCACCGGAGTAGGAGCCATAGCTCGTTGTCGAGTCGCTGATTTGGCAGAAATAGGCCCAAAGCGGCACGTCTTTCATTCCGAAATCCTGCTCCAGCATCGGCACCACGCAGATGGGGAAATCCCCCGAGATACCTCCGCCGATCTGGAAAAATCCGAGGGGCGAGGAAGGGGCCGTCGCGGTGTACCAGTTCGCGAGTTCCATCATGTATTCGATTCCGGTGCGGACGACGTGAACGTTTTTCACACTGCCGCGGAGGCAGTGCGAGGCGAAGATGTTGCCCGAGGTGCTGTCCTCCCAGCCGGGGACAAACATCGGGAGATCTTTTTCGCAGGCCGCCACGAGCCAACTGTCGGCGGGATCGATCTGGTAGGCGCTCTCCAGTTTTCCGCTGCGAATGATGCGGTAGAGAAACTCGTGCGGAAAATGCCGCCGTCCCTCCGCATCGGCGGATCTCCATTCGTCGAGGATGACATGCTCGAGCCGACGGAAGGCCTCTTCCTCCGGGATGCAGGTGTCGGTGACGCGGTTGAGATGCTGTTCGAGGAGCGCCTGCTCCTGCTCGGGGGTGAGGTCGCGCCAGTTCGGGATGCGCCGGTAGTGGTCGTGGGCGACGAGGTTGTAGAGGTCCTCCTCGAGATTGGCTCCGGTGCAGCAGATCGCGTGGATTTTGTCGGCGCGGATCATCTCGGCGAGGGAGAGACCCAGTTCGGCGGTACTCATCGCTCCGCCCATGGTGAAGAACATGCGTCCGCCCGAGTCGAGCAGGTCCCGCCAGCCGTTGGCGGCGTCGACGAGAGTGGCGGCGTTGAAGTGGCGGTAATGCCGTTCGATGAATTGGGTGACGGTTCCGGACATGGAGATTCAGCTTTCGAAATAGGTGTATCCGGACATGCCGATGCGGTAGGCCTCGAGGGCCTTGCGGCGCTGGACCGCGGTGATGCGGCCTTCGCTGATGGCGGTCTCGGCAAGTTCACGGAATTGCTCGACGAGTTTTTTGGGATCGTGTTCCACGTATTCGAGCACGTCGGAGACGGAGTCCCCTTCGACCTCCCGGGAAAAAGTGACCCGGCCATTGACGACATCGACACTGACCGCATGGGTGTCGCCGAAAAGATTGTGCAGATCGCTGAGGGTCTCCTGGTAGGCACCGACGAGGAAGATGCCGAGGAAGTAGGATTCGTTTTCTGTGGTTTCGTGAATGGGAAGGGATTCCATCACCTCGGAACTGGAGACGTATTTTTTGATCGCCCCGTCGCAATCGCAGGTCACGTCGTGGATCACTCCCTGGCGGGTGGGACGCTCGGCGAGACGGTGCAGCGGCATCACCGGGAAGGCACAATCGATCGCCCACGAGTCGGGAAGCGACTGAAAAATGCTGAAATTTCCATAGTACTGGTCGGCGAGCAAACCCGAAAGATCGCGCAGCTCCTCGGGGACATAACGGAGCTGTCGGGTCTCCCTCGCAATGTCGGTCATGGCCCGCCAGTAGCACTGTTCGCAGACGGCGCGCTCGCGCAGGCTGATGTCGCCGGTGAGGAAATTTTCGTGCAGCTCTTCGCGGTGGCGGTTCGCCTTGCCGAAAGATTCGAGAAGATTGTCCGCCGTAATCCCGCGAGCCACTTCCGCGAGGGCGACGAGCAGTTCGTTGGCCTCCGCGTGGACCGAGAGTTCATCGCGGTTTTCAAAACGGTTCACGTCGAGGATCTCGAGGACGAGCATGGAGTAGTGGGCGACCATGGAGCGGCCCGATTCCGTCACCAGGGTGGGATGTTCCACCCCGCTTTCGTCGAGAACCCATTTCACCGCGTCGACGAGGCTGTGACAATACTCTTCAATGGAGTAGTTGGCGCTGGATGCGCGGGTCGAACGGGAGCCGTCGTAGTCCACCGCCAGTCCGCCGCCGAGATTGAGCAGACCCATGGGAGCACCTTCCCCGACGAGTCCGGCATAAATGCGGGCGGTCTCCTCGATGGCGCGGCGGATGATCGTGAGATCGGGGATCTGCGAACCCTGATGACAATGCAGCATCCGCAGCCAGCCGAGACGCCCGCGTTCGCGGAGTCGTTCGACCGTTTCGACAAGTTGGGCCAGGTTCAGGCCGAAGGGACTTCTCTCGCCGCCCGACTTGGCCCACTGGCCGGCGCCTTCGGCGGAAAGTTTCACCCGCACCCCGATGACAGGTTCCACCCCGAGAGCGGCGGAACGTTCCTCGATGATGTCGAGTTCGTGCGGCATTTCCAAGACCAACACCACACGCAGGCCCATGAGCTGGCCGTAGAGGGCCAGGTCGATGAACTCTTCGTCCTTGTAGCCGTTGCAGACGAGGAGCGCGTCGGAGTCCTTGAGATAAGCGAGGGCGGCGATGAGCTCCGGTTTGCTGCCCACTTCAAAACCGTAATGAAAACGCCGCCCGTAGGCCGCGACTTCTTCGGCGACCTGCTGCTGCTGGTTCACCTTGATGGGAAAGACCCCGCGGTAGATGCCGTTGTATTCCAGATCGCTGATCGCCTTGGCAAAACCGTGGTAGAGTTCTTCGATGCGCCGCTCCAGGATGCGGGGAAAACGCAGGAGAAGGGGTGATCGGATCCCGCGTTCATCGAGTTCGTCGAGGATCTTGGGAATGCTCGCGGCATGAGGGGCACCGGTCGCGCGGTCGGTGAGGTCCACGACCACTTCACCCCGTCGAGAGATCGAATAATAACCGGCCCCCCAGTGATTGATGCCGTAGGCCTCCGCCGCGTCATCGACCGTCCAGGCGGGTTCTTCTGATTTCTTTTCGCCTTTTTTTGTCGGAGCGGCCGCTTTGTGGGATCGGGGTGGCGGGGTGGCGGGGGGAGGATCGGAAGAAGGGTGTTGGCTCATGTGGGAGGACGGTCTCAGGGAGCGGGAGCAAGGATGCGGGGGAGAAATCGGAAATTTCGGATCAATCGAAAGCTTCAGGTCAGTCGTTCGGAACCATCACAAACTCTCGGCAATCCGCAAGTAGCCACTGGGACAAAAATTGCGGGACGCCATCGGTGGCATCCGGTCGTGGGGAAGGGGCACCTTTCCTTCCGACGGTTCCGCCGCTCCGACCTTTTTCACTCCTCCACGACCGCGTCGCGTCCGTAGAACTTCACGAGGCGCTTGATCTTGGGGCGGTCTTTCGATTCCCGCCAGGCGTTGGTGTCGCGCAGGCTGTAGACACAGCCGCAGTATTCCTGCTGGTAAAACTCTTCGCGTTTGGAGATTTCGATCATGCGCTGGGCACCACCCTCCTTCCGCCAGTTGAAGGTCCAGTAAGACATCCCGGGATGGCGGGCCGCCGCCCGTTCGCCGCAGCCGTTGATCTGATCCATGTTTTTCCAGCGGGAAATGCCGAGGGTGCTGGAGATGAGATCAAATCCGTGTTCGGCGGCGTAGTCGGCGGTCACTTCAAAGCGCATGTCAAAACAGGCGGTGCAGCGGACCCCTCGCTCGGGTTCCCACTCCATCCCCTTGGTGCGGTCGAACCAGTCGCGCACGTTGTAATCCCAATCGACGAAGGCCATGCCGAGCTTTTCCGCGTAGCGGATGTTCTCCTCTTTGCGGATCTCGTATTCATCGCGGGGATGAATGTTGGGATTGTAGAAAAAGATCGTCGTCTCGATTTGCGAGGCGGCGAGGGCGTCCATCACCTCCGCGGCGCAGGGGGCGCAGCAGGAATGCATCAGGATGCGCTTCGAACCGTTCGGAGTTTCCAATTGCGGGCGCTCGTAGTGGTCCGCCGAAAAGCGCGAAGGATCGTGCTTTCCCCGATTGGTTCCGTTCTGTGATCGTCTTCCCATGCCGACTGTGGTGGCTCAGTTCCTCGGATACAGTAGGAAAGGCTCGCGCCGTTTCAAGAATTCATTGAGTTCCGGCTGCCAGGACGCGCGGATCTCGGCGAGATCGGCCCCTTCGAGGAGGAGGGCGATGGTCTCGGGGTGACGCAGGAGGACATTGCCTTTTTCCTCAAGATTGAAAGTGTCGCCCGCCTGTTGGTGAATCTGGCGCATCAGGGCGATGCCGAGATCGAGGGGGCGGAGACGGTCCCGGTCGGTGATGAAAAACCGCACTCCGGCGCAGTCTTCGCCTTCGTAGACGCTGGCGGCGGGAGTGAAACGGGTCGGGAGAAATTGGATCCCGGGGATTTTTTCGTCGTTCAACTGGCGGGCGAGGCGTCCGTCGTGCAGCCACGGCGCTCCGATATGCTCGAAGGGCGAGGGGGTGCCGCGTCCGACCGAGAGATTGGTGAATTCGACCAGTCCCACGCCGGGATAA